>JAGDDE010000044.1 GCA_017958185.1 Lachnospiraceae bacterium
CCGCTGTCGCAGAAGACGGGGATGGAAACCACCCAGCCCATCAGCTCGATCGCCAGCTGCGGATGCTTCTCACCCACCAGCCGGATCACCATATCCGCCAGCTTCAGCGCCGCACCGGTCTTCTCCAGCACCGTTCCGATGAAGGCGCCGAGGATGATCACGATACCGATGGAGGTAAACGTGCCTGAGAAGCCTGCGCCGATCACCGACGACAGTCCGCTTACCTTGGTCCCGTCCTCGAGGGTTTTATCCACCAGCGGAATGCCGGCAATGATACCGAGCAGCAGGGAGATCCCCATGATTGCCAGGAACGGATGAACCTTGAGTTTCGAGATCAGAAGGATCATCACAATGATGGCGATGATGAATGCAATAATCAGCGGTATACCGGTCATACCTGGATTCCTCCTTTTGTTTTTTATTTTGTTCAGATCGTGTTCTCGTCACTGAGCAGATCTGCCAGAACCTTGTCCTTTACCTTCGATACGTCCGTCTCCCGGATCTTCTGCCGCAGGGACAGCACAGAGCGCGGCGAGACGGAAAGCTCGTCGATGCCGATGGAGAGGAAGGTCTCCGTCAGCTCCAGGTCCGCACCCAGCTCACCGCAGATGCCGACCCACACGCCATTTTTGTGCGCGTTGTCGCAGACCATCTTCAGCGCGCGGAGCACCGCGGGGTGATGCGGGTTGTAGAAGCGGCCCAGGTCGTTGTTCTGCCGGTCGCAGGCCAGCGTGTACTGCGTCAGGTCGTTCGTGCCGCAGCTGAAGAAGTCCACCACCTTCGCCAGGCGGTCGCTCATCAGCACGGCGGCCGGCGTTTCGATCATGATGCCGATCTCCACGTCCTCGCTGAAGGGGATGCCTTCGGCCGTCAGTTCCTTCTTCACCTGTTCGCACATCTTCCGGGCTTCCTTCACTTCCCACACGCTCGTGACCATCGGGAACATGATGCCCAGTTTGCCGTAGGCCGACGCCAGGAACAGGGCGCGCAGCTGGGTATGGAAGATCTCCGGCCGGTTCAGGCAGATGCGCAGCGCGCGGTTGCCCAGCGCGGGGTTCTCCTCCTTCGGCATGTTGAAGTAGGCGATCTGCTTGTCCGCGCCGATGTCCAGCGTGCGGATCACGACCTCCTTCCCGCCCATGTCGGAAAGGACCTTCTTGTAGGCCTCGAACTGCACGTCCTCCGAGGGGAAGTCGTCGCAGTTCAGGTACAGGAATTCGCTGCGGAACAGGCCGACGCCGCCGGCGTCGTTGCTCAGCACGGCGGGCACATCATCCGGGCCGCCGATATTGCAGTAGACGCGGATCCGCTGCCCGTCCAGGGTCTCGTTGGGCAGGCCCTTGAGCCGTTCGAGCATCTCGCGCATTTTCCGCTGCTCTTCCATCTTTGCGAGCAGGTGCGCCTTCGCGTCCTCGTCCGCCTCGATGGTCACGTTGCCGGTGCCGCCGTCGATGATGACCTCCCGGCCTTCATATTCCGGCTTCAGCTGGCCGCCCACGCCGATGACCGCCGGGATGCCCATCGTCCGGGCCAGGATCGCGGTATGGCTCGAGCCGGAACCGCCTTCCGTCACGAAGCCCAGGATCTTGCTCTTGTCCAGCTGCACCGTTTCGCTGGGTGCCAGGTCATCCGCCGCCAGGATCACGGGCACCGGGGAGTTGATCCCGCCCTGCGCCACGCCGGCCAGGATCCCGATGATCCGGGAGGAAACGTCCTTCACGTCCGCTGCCCGGGCCTGGAAATACGGATCGTCCATGGTCGCGAACATCTCCGCGAACTGGGCCGCGGTGTCCGTCACCGCCGCCTCCGCGTTCAGCTTCGTATCCTGGATGGCGGTCTGGATCGCTTCCTCATATTCCATGTCCTCCGCCATCATCTGGTGGGTCTCGAACAGCAGCGCGGCCTCGTCGCCCGCTTCCTCCCTGGCCTTCTCCGCCAGTTCGCCCAGTTGCTCAACGGCCTTCGCCTGGGCTTCCTTGAACCGGGCCCATTCCGCGTCCGCGTCCGCCACTTCATAGCGGGTGATCGTTGCCTTCGCCCGCTGGTAGAAATACAGCGGCCCGATGGCGACGCCGTTGGAAACGCCTTTGCCTTGAATCAGGATCATCTTTTTTTCCTCCGTTCATCCGGGTAAAAAGAACGGCTGCAGGAAGCAGCCGTTCACGGGTAAATTACAGATTGGCCTTGAAGAATTCCTCGATGGCCGCCGCCGCGGTCTCTTCGTCCGCGCCGTCGATGGTGACCTTCACGGTATCTCCCTGCTTGATGCCCATGCCCATCAGGGCCATCAGCTTCAGGGCGTTGACTTCCTTTTCACCCTTGATCACGGTCACGGTGGAGGCATATTTCTTGATCTCCTTCACCAGGATGCCGGCGGGGCGGGCATGGATACCCACGGGATCGGTAATCGTGTACTCAAAAGACTTCATGGGTTGTTCCTCCTTCAATATTCTAATCCGCGCTGCGGATCAATTCCGGTTTCTTACTGCAGTCCGCACTCCACACCTTCCAGATCGTCGGAGTTCGTCAGCAGGACGGCTACGGTGTCGCTGTAGCCGGCGGCCTTGATCTTGTCCCGGTCAAACCGGATCAGCGGCTGGCCGGCCTTCACCGCGTCGCCTTCCTTCACCAGGCAGGTGAAGCCGTCGCCCTGCATGTTCACGGTGTCCACGCCGACGTGGATCAGCATCTCCATGCCGTTGCATTCGATGCCGACCGCGTGCTGGCTTTCCGCCACGGATGAGATCGTGCCGTCAAACGGGGAGACTACCAGGTCGTCCTCGGGGATGATGCCCACGCCGTCACCCAGCACGCCGGAAGCAAAGGTGTCATCCGGGATGGATTCCCGCGCGATCACGCTGCCCTTCACCGGCTGGAGCACGGTGCCGGCGGCGCAGCGGATGGCGGAAGCGGCCGGGACTTCGAAAGCTGCCGGAGCTTCCGCGGCGGGAACAGGCTCCGCGGCGGGCGCGGTTTCAGGCTGCTCTTCCTTCCAGATCGCTGTCGTGATGATGAAGGC
>JAGDDE010000045.1 GCA_017958185.1 Lachnospiraceae bacterium
CCTGCTGTTTTTCCTCTGGTCGCAGAAGAACGAATATGCCGACAGACCCAAACGACGCTTCATCAGTTATATCGATACGGCCAATGAGCTGCTATCACAGTGCCGCTTCGGCGAGATCTACGTGGCAAATCCGTATGAGAGTTTCCTGCTGATGTGCCTGCTGACGGAAGTGCCGCTGAGCACGTACGCGGATATCTGGGAGATGGCCCACCGGAGTGCCGGCCGGGATCCGTCCTGAGCGCGCAGGGAGCCTTTGGACGCATAGATATGCGAAAGAATACGAAAAAGTCCTCAGAGGCGTAAATACGCGCTTCTGAGGGCTTTCCTGTATCCGGGATCAGTCCGCAGATCTTATGCGGAGAACTATTCCGTGACCGTACCCAGCGACAGCGCCTGCTTGGGGCAGGCAGCCACGCATCTGCCGCAGAGGATGCAGCTGTCCCGGTCGATGGTCCAGGTCTTTGCGGCCCGGTCGACTTCGAGGCATCCCATGGGGCAGCGTTTCGCACAGAGCGTGCAGTAGATGCAGGCGTCGCTCTTGAGGATCCCTTCTGGACCGTCCGCCCCGGCAGCGGGGAGCGGTGCGGCCTCGGCTGAAGATGCCGGTGCGGGCTCGGCAGACGCAGGCGGAACGGCCTGGGCAGAGGGTTTGGCCGTTTCCGGCCGGACGGCAGGCGCCGCTGCCGGAGCAGGCGTCTCCTCTGTCTTCTTTTCAGGGACGACCGGCGCCAGAGCCGGTACCGGCAGGATCCAGGCGGGTTCTTTCTCCAGGCCGAAGGTGCCGACGGAAAGCGCCTCCCGCGGACAGGCCTCCAGGCAGCGGCAGCACAGGACGCAGGTCTCGCGGTCGATCGTCCAAGTCCGGGCGGCCCGGTCTACCGTCAGAGCCTCCATCGGGCATTTGCGGGCGCAGACCGTGCAATAGATGCAGGCATCGCTCTTCAGGATGCCCTCGACGAGATCATAGCGGGCGGGATCGGCCTGATCGGCAGGCACTTCCGCCCGGCGGGCGGGCGCGGCGGCCCGGGTGGCCTTTTCTTTTTTGGGTGCGGCGGCCGGCCCGGTTTCGGCCTTCTTCGGCGCGGGAGCGGCCTCAGGAGAAGAAGAGCCGGCATCCGGCGCGGCGGGAGCCTCCGCTGAAGGCGCATCTTTCCCGTCTCCGAAGGAAAGCGCACCCTTGGGACACTTGCCGATGCAGATCCCGCACTGGATGCACTTTTCCCGGTCGACTTCCCAGTGCTTTGTCTTGCGGTCCACGGTGATGGCCCCTTCCGGACAGCTGCGCGCGCAGAGCGTGCAATAGATGCAGTTGCTGCTCACGGTCAGTCCTCCGGCCACGGCCGCTTTGAAATGCGTGCCGCTCACGATCAGATCCGCCGGGTCCGCAGCGACCATATGGTAATCCTCCGTCAGGCGGATGGCGCCGGTATCGCAGAAATCCTCGCAGGTCCCGCAGAAAGTGCAGGAGGTGAGATCGAATCGGTAAGTGATGTCTTCCCCGCCTTCCGCGGGGGTCTTTTCCACGGTGATGGCGCCGGGAGAGCAGACTTTGATGCAGGACCCGCAGTTGACGCATTTTTCCGCGTCGTAGGCGATGCGCCCGCGGTAGCGCGGCTTCGCGTCATGCGGTTTGGCGGGATAATCGAGCGTGGAAGGCCGGGAGAAAAGATTCTCCACGGCTTTTTTTAAAAACGGGAACATCCTCAGTCTGCCTCCTTTCTTTCCTGCTGAATCGCCAGGCGTTTTTCTTTCAGGATCCGGGCCGCCTGATAGAGGCCTTCGATGATCGCTTCGGGTTTGGGCGTGCAGCCGGCCACGGAGACATCGACGTGGATATACTTTTCCAGCGGTCCTTCTACGCTGTAACTGCCCTTGAAGACGTTGCCCGACCGCGGGCAGGATCCCAGGGAGACGACGCAGAAGGGGCGGGGCACCTGTTCCAGCGTGCGGATCAGCCGGTCTTTCGACTGGCTCGTGATCGGGCCGGAAACGACGACGATATCGGCATGACGGGGCGAGCCGGCCAGTTTGAATCCGAAGCGTTCCGCATCGTAACGCGGGGTCAGGCAGGCGACGAGTTCGATATCGCAGCCGTTGCAGGAGCCCGTATTGATATGATACAGCCAGGGAGAACGGGAAAGGCTGTCGGCGATCAGTTTGTTGAACATGGCTACCTCCTTACAGTCCCAGCCAGACCAGGATCAGACTGATGAGCGCCAGTCCGGCGACGACGGTCCAGTAGAAGCGGAACAGATGCTCGATCTTCAGGCGGGCAGTCACGGCGTGTACCAGCGTCATGCACAGCAGTGTGACCGCCAGACACAGCGCCAGCAGGATCAGGGTATTGAGGAGAGCCGAGAGCGCCGCGCCAAGCCAGATAGGACCCAGCGTGACGGTCACGCCGGACCCGCCAAGGAACAGCGTGCAGAACAGCGCGGTCATCAGGAACATCTTGATGGCCGTATTCAGCTTGAACAGTCCGAGCGGCGCGCCGCTGTATTCGATGAGCGGCCCTTCGCAGATCTCCGTTTCCGCCTCGGCCGCGTCGAAAGGCTGAGTCCCGACTTCGGCGGGGATCACGAAAAGCATGGCCAGCGCGGCGGGGATCATGGCCCAGTGGAAGAGCAGCGGGCCGTGCTCCGCCTGCCAGGCGACGATCCGCTCCAGCGAGAAGCAGAGCTCCGATCCGCCGGTTTTGCGCGCTACGGCCAGAAATACGAGGATGAGCGGCAGTTCATAGGCCATCATGACGACCATTTCACGGGAGATCCCGATGCCGGCAAAGGGAGAACCGGAGGCCGAACCGCCCAGGATGAGCGCGACCGCGGGGATCGTCAGCAGATACAGGATCACGATCAGATCGGCGCGGAGCGACAGCGGCGCGCGCCCGAAAATAGGAAGGAAGAGCATCATGACCGCCAGCGAGGCTGTCCCGATGACGGGCGCGGCCAGAAAGACCGCCTTGTTGGCCCGGGAAGGCACGAGGGTCTCTTTGCCCAGGAGCTTGAAAAAGTCATAGGCCGGCTGCAGGAGCGGCGGCCCCACGCGCTTTTGCATGCGTGCCAGCACTTTGCGGTCGAATCCGGCCAGCAGCAGGCCCACCGCCGATACGAACAGGAAGCCGGGGTAGATCAGGACGGAAAAGAGCGTCCCAAGAGCTTTTAGAATGAGTTCCATGGCCTTTTCCCCCCTTTACCGGAAACCGAAGATCAGAAAGATCACGATGATAAGGACGACAGCTCCGATCACGGCATACGAAGCGTAATCATTGACTCTGCCGGAATGCAGACCCTGGGCGATGCGGAAATATCCGTCCCAGTTTTTGCGGAAGCCCCAGAAGAGATCGGATCCGGAAACGTGGGAGGGCAGGGCGCGCTCGCCGCCGAAGAAGGTCGCATAGCGGCCGTCGTCTTCCTGTCCGCCGTCATCCAGGACCGCGCCGCGCGTTTTTTCGCCGGTCAGGATGACCAGGAAGAAAGCCAGCAGAACGATCACCAGCAGGATGAGCCAGAGCACCGGGTCCCAGGTGCCGGGCACTGCCAAAGCGGCGGCGGCAGCATCGGTCACGCCGGCCGCCTGAGCCGTACCGGCGCCCATCATGGCATCAATATAGACGGAAGGCGTGAAAACGGCCTTTGCAGCGGGCGCCAGCAGCGTTTCGGACACGAAAGGATAGAACAGGCCGCCGGCCAGACAGCCGAGCGAAAGGACGGCCATGGGGATCCGCATCGTAAGAGGCACTTCCCGGACCTGCGACAACTGTGCCGGGAGCTGCCCGAAGAATACTGCCTGCGTGACTTTGATGAAAGAAGCCAGCGTCATCACGGAGACGATGACGGCGGTCACGGTCACGACGGTATAGAAGAAATTGCCGGTGGACACGGCCCGGCTCCACGCAGCCTGATAGATGAACCATTTGGAGGCGAAGCCGTTGAACGGCGGAAGCCCCGCGATTGAGAAGGCGCCGATCAGGAAAAAGGCGGTCGTGTGCGGCATCTTTTTGGAGAGTCCGCCCAGCCTGTCCAGATCGGTCGTGCCGGCCGCGTAATATACGGCGCCCGCACAGAGGAAGAGCAGCCCCTTGAACAGTGTATGATTCATGGCGTGAAACAGGCCGCCGCTCACGCCGAGCACGGTGCCCAGACTGACAGCGGTGATCACATACCCGATCTGAGAGATGGAATGGAAGGCCAGAAGCCGCTTGAAATCATGCTGAGCCAGAGCCATCGTAACACCCGCGAACATCGTCACGGTGCCCAGCACGATCAGCGTGATCTGCAGGGATTCCCGGTCCATCGCGCGGAAAACCGTATAGACCAGCCGGATCAGCCCGTAGACGCCGGCTTTATTCACCATACCGGAGAAGACCATGGAGACGGAACTGGGGGCGGCGGTGTAGGCGTCCGCCGCGGGCGTATGGAAGGGCACGAGGAAGGCTTTCACGCCGAATCCGGCGGTCATGAGGCCCAGGGCGAAAACAGAAGCCGGCGTTAGGCCGCCGCTCAGCACGGCCGACAGCTGGGCCATATTCAGGGTATGGCACTGCAGATACAGCAGGGCGATGCCGGAAAGCGTCATGCCGGAGCCGATGGAACCGATGACCAGGTATTTGAACGCGGCTTCAAGAGCGCCATGGCTGCTGCCCCGGAAGGCGGTGAGCGCGACGGCAGCGAAGGTCATGATCTCGACCATGACGAACAGATTGAAGATATCGCCGGTCAGGACCAGACCCAGCACGGAGCCGCAGAGCATCAAAAACAGCGTAGTGTAATGCCCCAGATGACGGTCTCTCTCCATGTAGCGCAGAGAATACACCGCGGATAGACAGAACGTGGTCACGACCAGAAGCGCGAAAAACAGGCCGAGCGCGTCGATCTCGTAACCGATGCCGATCGCATAGCCGGCGGCCGGTTCCCAGGCGCCCATCCAGTACGTGAGCACTTCGCCTCGCAGGAACACGGCGGGGATCAGTGCGAAGATCATGGCGGCCGAAACGCTCACGCAGGACAGGAGGATCACTCTGCGGGCGATCCGGCTGCGGAAACCGAAGATCTCCGCCAGGAAGGCTCCGAGGAAGAGGACCATGACGGCCAGAACGGGAAAGTGTACGATAAACTCCTTCATCCCTGCAGCCTCCTGACCTCGTCTGCGTCAACGGTCTTGTATTTACGGTGGATCATGATCACGAGCGCCAGAGCCATAGCGTCCACGCAGGCTCCGATGACGATGCTGGTCAGGGTGAGCGCCTGGGGGATCGGATCCACGAAATATACAGGAGAGACTCCGTTCATCAGATCGGAAAGCGTATAGATGGGGGCAGTCCCGCCCAGGTTGAACCCGATGCTGACGATCAGCAGATTGATGCCGTAGTCTGTGATGCCCAGCCCCAGCACGATTTTGATCAGGTGTTTCTGCGAGATCACGCAGTACAGCCCCAGCACGATCAGCACGGCGGCAGTAAGATAATTGACAGTCATCATGATCCTTCCGCCTCCTCGTCGGGATCGGCAGCCAGAAGGCCCAGCAGGAGCAGGAGCAGGAAGCCGACGCCGGTCAGCACCTTGAAACCGACGGCCCAGCTCATGAACGTGACGGTGCCGGCGCTCACAAGGTCGCCGACCGCGCCGTTGTCGAAGAAAACGTTCTGACAGAAACGTGCGCCGAGCAGGATCCCCAGAAGACCCAGGATCACGTAGATGACAGCGCCTGCGGATTCGCCCACGCGCAGCACTTCGGAGCGCAGCGCGGACCCGGCGGTCTGAAAACCGTAGCCAAGATACAGCAGCAGAACGGCTGAGGCCACGATCACGCCGCCCTGGAATCCGCCTCCGGGACTGACGGTCCCGAACAAAATCACATAGAAGCCGAAGACCAGAGCGAAGGGCAGGTAGTGGTCTGCACCGCATTTGACGATGACGTTCCGCTCCGTGATGCCGTTCTTAAACTTCATCGCTCGCATCCTCCTTCTTTTCGTCCTTTTTCTTTTTCCGGCTCAGGATCACGTAGGTGCCGGCGATGGCGGTCAGCAGGATAAAGGATTCGCCCAGCGTGTCGAATCCGCGGAAATCGAACACGACGGAGGCCACATTGTTGGCGGCGCCGGTGCGGGAGAGGTTCTCCTGCACGATGACGGCGGCGGCGCCGTCCGGGTCGGAAAGGTCGGTGTTTTCCGGATCCCGGTACAGATCCAGCACGTTTACAGAGGAACCGTCATAGGTGGGAGGAAGCGTGAGAGAAGAATAGACGGCTACGCACAGCCAGACGGCGGCAAGCACGCAGACAGCGGAAACCGCAGCGATCCGGACGCCTTTCATGGTTCTTCCTCCTCTTTTTTGGTCGTTTTTTTCACGGCGATCACGAAGATCGCGGTCGAAAGCACGGCGCCTACGGCCGCCTCTGCGATGCCGACGTCCGGCGCGTGCAGGACGATGAAGGCCAGCGCCGTGAATGCGCCGGTCACTCCGAGTGCGATCACGCTGCTCAGGATCTTTTTGGAGAAGACGGCAAAGAACGCGCTGACCAGGATCCCGATCATGATCAGGGTGTTGAAAATGAACAGCAGATTAACCGGCATGGCTTTCCTCCTCGTTTTCGGAAGGTTCTTCGGAGATCAGATCGTCCTGCAGATGATCGATGCCCGTAAAGGGACGGGCGCCGCGGGCATACGCGCCTTTGGCGAGCGCATGGCTGGCGATCGGGTTCGTGATGAGATAGAAAAGGCCGAGCACGATGAGTTTCACGGTCATCGCCCAGTCGCGAAGCCCGAAGGCAGTATAGATGACGGCGGCGACAATCACACCCAGGACCCCCAGCGTCGCCAGGTTGGTGGAAGACTGCAGGCGGCAGAAAACGTCCGGCATGCGGAGCAGGCCTACGGTGCCGGCCAGAGCAAAGACCAGACCGGCGGCAAGAAAAATACTGACGGCGATATTCATAGCTTTCCCTCCAGATACCGGCCGATGATCACGGAGCCGACAAAACCGAGCAGCGCGGTGACCAGCGCGATGTCAAGATAGATACTGCGGCCGCTGTACAGGGCGAAAAGGATGAGCGCCAGATCCGCGAGGATCTCGATGCTGTCCGCCGCGACGGCGCGGTCCGCCGCCGTCGGTCCCTTGATGAGGCGGAAGAGGAGCGCGAGCGCCATGACGATGAAACAGATGGCGGCGAATAAGAAAATGTCACTCATGACCAGATCCTCCCGATCCATTTTTCCAGACGGCCCTTGATCGCCTGTGCGGCTTCTTCCGGATCGTCCGAGGCCACGTCGATCCAGTGGATGTAGAAGTAGTTTTTCCCGTCCTCAGTCACAATGTCCACGGTCAGCGTGCCTGGCGTCAGCGTGATGGAATTGGCCAGCATGGACAGGGCGTATTCCGAAGTGAGCGCGGTGGGGATCTTCACGATTCCGCTTTTTTTCGGCAGTCCCGGCGAGAAGGCGCGCACCGCCATATCGACATTAAAGCGGATCAGTTCCCAGGGAAAAACAGCCAGGCAGTAGACAAGGAGCGCCCCCAGACGTTTTGGCTGCAGCAGGAGCCGCAGTTCTTCATGCGCGAAGAAGCGGCCGCAGAAGAGGGCGGCTGCTCCGCAGACGAGTATCCCGGCCGCCAGGATCTGCCAGGAAAAGCCTCCGCGGAAAATATCCGCGATCTGGCCGGTCAGCAGCATCCAGAACAGCAGGAGCAGCAGGAAGGTGAAAAGAAAAGCCGGAAAAGATAACTTTTTCAAGGGAATCCTCCTAATGCTTTTTTCTGGGAGATCCTGCCGGACAGCCAGGCGGCCAGTTCCGGGATGCCTTCTCCCGTTCGGGCCGAGAGACGGAAAAAGACCGCCTTCCCGTTGATCTCCCGGGTGCTTTGTTCCACCCTTTCGGGGCGGAAATCAAAATGCGGGAGCATATCGCATTTATTTATGACGAGCGCGTCCGCGGTAGAGAACATCAGCGGGTATTTGTCCGCCTTATCGTCGCCTTCCGGAACACTGAGGATCGCGATCCGCAGGTCCTCTCCGAGATCGAATTCCGCCGGGCAGACCAGATTGCCGACGTTCTCGATAAAGATCACGTCCAGCTGATCCAGCGGGAACAGCGGAAGCATCTCCCGGACGGCCTGCGCCTCGATGTGGCAGGCGCCGTCGGTCTGCAGCTGCACGACCGGGATGCCCAGGGCGGAGATGGCCTCCGCATCGATCCGGCCGGCGATATCGGCCTCGATCACCGCGATACGGAAATGCCCGCGCAGCTGCTCGATGAGAGCCTTGATGAGGCTGGTCTTTCCGCCTCCCGGCGAGCCCATGATATTGACCAGGCAGATCTTCTGTTCTGCCAGGCTGGCCCGGATCTCGCGGCTCACGTCCTCGTTCCAGGCAAGGATCTGTTTGACGATCTTGATCTCCATACTCACTCCACTTCGATACTGTCGATACAATACTCCCGTCCGGCGGTGATGCGGATGTCGCGGCTGCCGCAAACCGGGCAGAAGGCTTTCCGCCCTTCCGGCTGCGATCCGCTGCCGCAGGCATTGCAGTGCAGCCGGATGGGGACGGTCTCCACGTGTAGCCGGGCCCCTTCCGCAAGGGTGCCGCGGGCGGCGATCGCCAGGTATTCTTCGATGCAGGCGGGGATGACCCCGGACAGCACACCGATCTTCAGACGGATCTCCAGGATGCGGGAGGCGCCGGCGCTGCGAGCAGCCGGTAGCACCGCGTTCAGGATCCCTTCCGTGATAGCCAGCTCGTGCATAATCAGCGGTCCATACAGGAGAAGCACGGGTCGATGCTGGCGATGATCAGACCCGCGTCTGCCACGGAATTGTTCCGGAGCATGACCGGCAGGGTAGGCGCGTTGCGGAAGGTCGGCACGTGGATGCTGACGCGCCGGTTGAATTCGCCGCCGTCGGTCACGACCTTGTAGCAGAGCTGGCCGCGCGGCGCCTCGTGACGCACCATATATTCGCCGGCGGGGATCCGCGGGATGCGGGTGCCGAGGTTGATGCGGCCTGCGGGCAGCGCCTCCAGCGCCTGCCGGATGATCTTGATGCTTTCGTAGTTTTCCAGCACGCGGATCAGGACCCGGGAAAAGACGTCGCCGCCGTCGTGGGTGACGAGCGCGAAATCGAAGTCTTCGTAGGAGGAATAGGGCGCGTCCTTGCGCACGTCGACGGGGACGCCCGACGCGCGGGCGTGCGGCCCGATGGCGCCAATGCGCAGCGCATCCTCTTTGGTCAGGATCCCGACGCCCCGGGTGCGCAGGGCGATGGTCTTGTCGCCGAGGATCATATCCCGGATGCCGTCCATCGATTTTTCGATCGTATCGAGCATAGCCAGGGTGTTTTTCCGCTGTTCGTCGCTTATGTCGCGGCGGGAGCCGCCCACGGTCACCATCCCGTAATTGACCCGGTTCCCGGTCAGTTCCTCCAGAATATCCATGATGGCCTCGCGGTCGTCCCAGGTATGCATGAACAGGCTGTCATGCCCGATGATGTGCAGCGCGATCCCCAGCCACAGATAATGGGAGTGCAGCCGTTCCAGCTCCGCTATAATCACGCGGATGTACTGGCCGCGTTTGGGGACTTCCATGCCGGCAATGCTTTCCAGCGCCATGGCGTAGGCCAGGGCATGCGAATGAGAGCAGATGCCGCATACGCGTTCCACCATGACCAGAGTCTGTATGAAATTCTTCTGCTGTGCCAGCTTTTCGATGCCGCGGTGATTGTAGCCGATAAAGACTTCCGCATGGTCGATCCGTTCGCCCTCGGTGTAAAGGCGGGCGTGGACAGGCTCTTCCAGGGCGGGATGATACGGGCCGATCGGAACGATATAGCTCATTGTCCGCCCTCCTTTCCCCGGGTCTTTTCGATGACCTTTTCCATCGGGAGGACGAGGATCTGCCCCTGTCCGCCGATCAGGGTGTCGGGCAGGAACAGGCGCTGCGAGGTGTCCAGTCCGGTGAAAGTGATGGGCAGAAGCTCGCTGATTTCGCGCTCGGGCCATTCGGCGCCCAGATCGTAGATGTCGGAAATGGTGGGAAGTTCGTTCACGCCGTCGACGGTATAGGATTCGATGCCGCTTCCGACTTCATACTCATAGGAAACATTGCCTTTCCCGTCATCGCGGAGGAAGGCATGGATCATGGCCAGGGGGATGCCGCTCTCCCGCATACGCTGCGCGAGAGGACGCACTTCTTCCTGGGAAATCAGGATTTTTTTATACTCTTGCATAAAAGACCTCACAAAGAAGGGTGTGGTGCTTGTTCACGAAACAGTATAGCACAGAACCGGAGAAAAAGGGAGTTTTTTTTCGAAAGAGTAAAAAATGCTGCCCCGCACGGTTTAGACTATATTTGATATGCTGACCGGGGCGGCCGGCGAAAGTAGGTGTGAGCCAAATACAGAGAGCCGGAGAGGGACAGGATCCCTCTCCGGCTCTCTTTGCTTGTCGCATTGGTCAGCATATCCTCGGATACTGAGCGCCGCTCAGGCGCTGCAGTATCCGTGAGCCGCCGGTGCGGGTGCGGAGGATGACGCGTCCGGCGTGATCGCTCTCTGCGGTGCCGATGACGGCTGCCCGGCAGCAGGCGGGGTGGCTCCTCAGGATCTGCAGGGCAGACTCTGCGGCTTCAGGCGCTACGACAGCCAGCAGTTTTCCTTCGTTCGCGGCATAAAGCGGATCGAGGCCGAGCAGATCGCAGGCCGTCCTTACACCGGGATCTACGGGGATGGATGCTTCCTCCAGTACGAGGGAAAAGGGCTTCTCTTCGGTGAATTCGTTCAGCGCAGTGGCGACGCCGCCCCGTGTGGGATCGCGCAGGACGCGAAGGGCGGGACCGAGCGAATAAAGATCGGCGGCCGCCCGGTGGAGCGGGGCGCAGTCGGAGGAAAGCGTGCCTTCGAGCAGTTCGGGGCTGCGGGAGAGCAGGATGGCGGTGCCGTGGTCGCCGGCCGTCCCGGAGAGGATCACCCGGTCGCCCGGCCGAATCGAGGAAGATGACAGCCCTGGGCAGGCCAGGGTGCCGATACCGGCCGTATTGATGAACAGTCCGTCGCAGTGGCCGCGTTCGACGACCTTGGTGTCGCCGGTCACGACGCTCACGCCGCATTCAGCCGCCGCGCGGGCGGCCGAACTCAGCACACGCTCCAGATCGCCGAGCGGGAAACCGTCTTCGATGATGATCGACAGGCTCAGATACCGCGGGATCCCGCCTGCCATCGCCAGATCGTTCACCGTGCCGCATACGGAAAGCTTTCCGATATCACCGCCTGGAAAGAAGAGCGGTGTGACCACGAAGCTGTCGGTAGAAAAAACGAGCGTCCCGCCTCCCGGGAGAACGGCCCCGTCGCCGAGTGCAGCGAGAGCCTCGTTCCGAAACAGCGGTACGATCAGTTCGTCGATCAGGGCAGCGGTCTTTTTTCCGCCGCTGCCGTGATCCATCGTGATGAATCCTTCCATAAAAAGCCTCCCCGGCTGTGAAGATAGAACAGCTTTTCCGGCTGTGATGAAGACCGATACGGTCCGAAGCGGTCAAAGATCCCGGTAGTTCCAGGCGGCGGCGCAGGCGCCTTCGCCGGATACCATGCACGGTCCGACCGGGTCTTCCGGGACGCAGGCGCGTCCGAAAAGGGGACATCCTTCCGGAGCCAGCACCCCGCGGATCACTTCGCCGCAGCGGCAGGCCGAAGGGCCTCCGGCGAGGTTCTGATCCAGACCGAATCGTTTGGCGGCATCGGCTGCGGCATATTCCGGGCGGATCGCCAGTCCGCTGCGCGGGATCAGGCCCAGACCTCGCCACAGGACGTCCGCCGGCTCCAGTACTTCGTCCATGATACGGAGCGCCGCCTCATTGCCGTGTGGACGGACGGCCCGCCGGTAGGTGTTCTGAAGCCGCGGCTGTCCGCTTCGAATCTGTTCCAGAAGGAGAGCGGCGGAGAGCAGGATATCTTCCGGCTCGAAACCGCTGATGACAGCCGGCAGCCGCAGTTCCTCCGGGAGAAAGCGGAAACCGTCTTCTCCGAGGATCACTGCCACATGCCCCGGGCAAAGCAGACCGTCCACGGCAAAATCCGGAGACTCCGCCAGTGAACGCAGGGCAGGCTCCACCCTGCGGAGCAGAGAAAAAACGGAGAAGTTTCCGATCCCCCGTCGGCAGGCCTCGCGTACGGCCAGCGCTGTGCCGGGAGCGGTCGTCTCAAAGCCGACGCCGAGGAAAACGACCTGTGTATGCGGATCCGCGGCCGCCAGTTCCAGTGCATCCATCGGAGAAAAGACGACCCGAACCCGCGCCCCGCGGGCACGGCGGATGGCAAGCGTGTCGCCGGGACGACTGCCCGGCACGCGCACCAGATCGCCGTAGGTCGCGATCAGGACGTCCTTTTGCTGCGAGAGCGCCAAGATCCCGTCGATCGCTCCGGCCGGCGTGACGCAGACGGGGCAACCCGGGCCGGAGATCAGCCGGACATCCTTCGGCAGAAGCTGGCGGATCCCGCTTCGCGCAATGGACATCGTATGCGTGCCGCAGACTTCCATCAGACAGACAGGCACAGGCCGCGGGGCGCGGAGCCGCTCCAGCAGGCGGGGAAGATCGGAAGCGGAAAGCATCGGGCCGCTCATGCGGAGGGCCCTCCCTCCGGAAGCAGGGCGCGCAGTTCCGCTTCGAGTGCACGGGCCTCGGCGCGGTCTGCCTCGGCCTGTTCTTCGCTCAGCCGCTCGATGGCAAAACCGGCGTGGACGATCACGTTGTCGCCGATCTTCGGGTCTTTAAGAAAATCTACGCGGATGCGCCGGCGGATCCCGTCGCGCTCGGCGACAGCTTCACAGCCGCTTAGTTCCGTTATCCGCAGAGGAACGGCGAGACACATGAGAATTACCTCCTGAAACACCCGCAAGGGGTTTATTCTACACAGAGACCGCCCGCGGCGGCGATGCAGAGCTGCCCGAGGGAGATCCCCTCGTCGTTGGGCGGGACACGCCGGTGTGTGACGGGCATTAGGCCGAGGCGGCGGAGCTTTTCCGGAAGAAACTTCAGCAGAAGACGGTTCTGGAAACAGCCGCCGGACAGGACGACGGTCTTCGGGGCACCGGCCGAGTAAAGCCGGAAGCACACGGCAGCTGCGGCCTCCGAGACCATCAGATGAAAGCGGAGGGCGCAGTGTCCGGCCGGGACGCCGCGCAGAATGTCCTCGCAGAGCGCGCGCACCGCCGGCCGCTCATCGATCAGCAGGCGGCCGGACGGCAGGGTGCCGCGGGCTTCTTCCGGGCCGGCTTGGATCAGCGAAAAAGGATAGGCGGGAAGCAATTCCTGACAGAGAGCCGCATCGCCGCCGAAGGATGCGTCCAGAGCACGCTCCGCGGCATATTCCAGCAGGACGGCCCCCTGTCCCTCGTATCCGGCGGCCCGGCAGAGCCCCAGCAGAGAAGCAGCCCCGTCGAAGAGCCGGCCCATGCTCGTCGTGACCGGAGCGGCAAAAGGCAGTGCGCGCAGCGCCTTTATTCGGTGCACGGTCTCCGGATCGTAAAACGGCGCCGCGTCGATGCCGACATCGGCCAGGAGCGAGATCCCGACGCGGAAGATCTCCCGCACGGCGGCGTCGCCTCCCGGCAGGAGGAAGGGCCGCAGCGAGGCCCGGCGCTCGAAGCCGGAGGCATCGCCGGTCAGGAATTCGCCGCCCCAGACGGTCCCGTCGGTCCCCAGGCCCGTCCCGTCCCAGATGATCCCCTGGGCAGGTCCCGGCAGGCCGGCATCCGCCAGGGCGGAGACCAGATGGGCATGATGGTGCTGGACTCTGTGCAGCGGCAGACCCCGGGCGGCTGCGAGACGTCCGGCGGTCTCCGTGGACAGATAATCCGGGTGCAGGTCGCAGACGAGGACCTCGGGGCGGAAATCAAACAACTGTTCATAATGGGCGATCCGTTCTTCGTAGAAGGCCAGGGTCTCGGCATTTTTCAGATCACCGATGTGCTGGGAGGGAAAAACGTGCCGCCCGCGGGAGAAACAGAAGGAGGCCTTCTGTTCGGCGCCGAAGGCCAAAACGGAAGGGACAGGCTCCGAAAGGGAAAGCGGGAAAGGCGCATAGCCGCGGGAGCGCCGCACGGGCACGGAGCGGCCGTTTTCCACGAAACAGACCGAGTCATCACAGCGCTCGGCGATCTCGCGGTCGTTCAGCAGGAAACCGTCGGCTATGCCGGACAGCTCCCGCAGGGCAGCTTCATTATCGCAGAGGATGGGCCGGTCGGACAGATTAGCGCTGGTCATCACGAGCGTGTCGGGGCCGTCGCTCAGGAGCAGCTCGTGCAGGGGGGTATAGGGGAGCATGATGCCCAGATAAGCGTTGTCCGTCACATCGGACAGTGCCTCCGGGTCTTTGCGCCGGAGCAGTACGATAGGATGCTGAGGCCCGGTGAGGAGCGCTTCCTCCTGCGGCGTGACTTCGGCCAGGCGCCGGATGGCGGCCAGATCGCGGCACATGAGCGCGAATGGCCTGGCATCCCGCTGTTTGCGATGCCGAAGCCTGCGTACCGCATCGGCATCGCCGGCCCGGCAGGAGAGATGGATGCCGCCCAGTCCCTTGACGGCCAGGATCCCGCCTTCCTCCAGAAGACGGATCGCCGGTCCGAGCGGATCGCCGCTGCCGGAGGCGCTGCGGCTCTGGGCAGTCAGGCGGCCGGAGCCGTCGTAGAAGAGCAGCCGGGGCCCGCAGTCCGGACAACTGACCGGCTGGGCATGATAGCGGCGGTCACTGATATCGTTGTATTCTTTTTCGCACGCCGGGCACATCGGAAAACCGGCCATGCTGGTAAAGGGCCGGTCGTAGGGCACATCCCGGATGATTGTGAAGCGGGGGCCGCAGTTCGTGCAGTTGATGAACGGATAGCGGTACCGCCGGTCGCCCGGGTCGTTCATTTCGCGGCGGCAGTCGGCGCACAGGCAGAGATCCGGAGAGATCAGCGTGTCGCGCAGCGGCAGAGTGAGACTGCGGGCGATGGAAAAATCCTGGTAATTACGGAGCGCGCAGTGGACGGTCTCCACGGATTCCACGACCGCCGCGGCGGGCGGGTGATCCCTCAGCCGGTCTATGAACGCGCGGATATCCCCGGGAGCGCCTTCCAGTGCCAGTTCGGCCCCGTCGGAACTGTTGCGGACGAAGCCGCACAGATTAAGTTCCTGAGCGGCTTTATGACAGAAGGGACGGAATCCCACTCCCTGAACGATGCCGCGCACGCGGACTTCCACACAGATCCTGGACACGGTCGGCCGGCTCCTTTCCTGTTTTCTTTTCCTGCTGTTTCCTCCATCATACCACATCCCGGAAAAAAGGCAAGAAGCAGGCGGCGGGCCGGCCTCTGCCCCTGCAGGAGCATCCTCAAGCCGCATTGATCAAAGCCGGAGGATCGCCGGGAAGCCCGCGCACTTGACGGGCAGCGCCGGGACCGCTATAATAGACTGCGGTCCGGGAGTCGCCGCGACCGCAGGACCGCGGCGAACGGACAAAAGAAGGAGAATAGGAACATGATCGGTACAGTAATCGGCTGCGTGGCGCTGGTCATCGGACTGGCGGCAGGCTATATCATGAAAAAGGAGACCTCCAAACCGGCGGCAGCCGTGATCCCCGTCGTGCTCGGAGCGCTCATCTTCGTGCTCGCGATCGGCAGCTCGTGCTTCACTTCCGTCCCCACCGGGCATACCGGCGTGGTGACTACGTTCGGCCGTGTGGAAAACTTCACGCTGGATGCCGGCATCCACGGGAAACTGCCCTGGCAGGAAGTCGTGATGATGGACAACCGCGTGCAGAAAGCCTCGGTCCAGCTGTCGTGCTTCTCGTCGGATATCCAGGAAGTGACCATCAACTACACCCTGAACTACCAGATCAGCAAAGAGAACGCGATGACTATCTACAGCACCATCGGCAATCTGTATTATCAGACTGTCATCGAGCCGAATGTCTCCAACTCGGTGAAAGTGCTGACGGCGCGGTATACGGCCGAGAACCTGGTCGCCTCCCGCGACGAGCTGGGTCGGCTGATCGAAGAGATGCTCTCCGCGGCGCTGACAAAGTACAATATCGTCGTGGTCGGCACCTCCATCGAGGATATGGACTTTACGGACGCCTTTACGAACGCGGTCGAAGCCAAGCAGGTGGCCGCGCAGAACAAGCTCCAGGCCGAGATCGAACAGGAACGCAAGACGATGGAACAGCGGGCCGTGGCGGAGCGCGCGGTCATCGACGCGAACGCAGCGGCGGAAGTCGCCAGGATCCAGGCGGAAGCAGATCTGGCGGTCACGAAGATCCAGGCGGACGCGGCCGAATACGCCGGCCAGAAGGAAGCCGCCAAGAACAAGGCGATCTCCGAGAACCTGACCCGCGATCTGCTCGATTATTACTACATCCAGCAGTGGGACGGCGTGCTGCCGCAGTACTATCTGGGCAGCGACAACGTGAGCACCATCATCGGGATGAACGGCGGGAACTGAAGAGCAAACAAAAAGAACGTCTCCGGGACGGACCCGGAGGCGTCCTTTTTTTGCTGCCGCGCCTTGCGGCGTGACAGAGAGTAGGGGACCGGCGGACGGTGCGCCTTATTTGCCGGCGATGCTGAGTACCGACACGAGCACGTCCGGACAGGCAAAGTCGTGCGCTGAACCGAATCCGGAAAGCTCCGCAGTATCGGAGAGATCGTCGATCTGCTTCAGCAGCTGATAGAAGTTGCCGGATACGGTGAACGAGCGGACCGCCTGCGTTTTCTTGCCGTTTTCGATCAGGAAACCGCCGGACTGCAGGGAGAAATCGCCCGAGATCGGATTGGCGCCGGCGTGCAGACCGCCGAGGAAATCGATATAGACACCGTTTCCGGCCTTCGCGAGCAGTTCGTCCGCCGTCAGACGGCCGGGCTGCAGCACCAGGGTGAACGGGCGCACCGCTACGGGAGAATTATACGAACTCTTGGCCGCGTTGCCTGTCGTGGCGCAGCCCGCGGAGGCGGCGGTCTTCAGGTTGTGCAGCAGGGTCGTCAGTTTTCCGGCGTCGATCAGGTCTTTGCGGGAGGTCGGCGTGCCTTCCGCATCGAAGGCGGAGGGCATGATGCTGTCCTTATAGAAGGGATCGTCCGTCAGCGTCACGGCGGGTGAAGCGATGATCTCTCCTTCGCGCCCCTTCAGCAGCGACATGCCGCGGGCCGCGTTTTCGCCGGAGAAGATGCCGGAGAAGACGCCCAGCAGGCTGGCCATGGCAGAAGAGGAAAACACGACCGGCCAGGTGCCGGTGGGAGCGACGCCCGCGCCCAGCTTGGCTGTTGCCTCCTTCACGGACTTTTCTACGGCTTCTGAGAAGTCCAGTCCGTCCTTCAGGCGGCTGAGCTTATAGCTGTTGCTCATTTCCTTTCCGTCGGTCACGACCGGAGCCGCCAGCGCGACAGCCGCTTCGGTATGCTGGGAAACGTCCAGCCCGCGGGAATTGAAAATGGCGGTGTCGTCCGAGGCGCGGATTACACGGGCGGAAGTCCCGTCGATCACGCGCGGGTCGGCCGCATACAGGGCCTTCTGCAGATCCAGCGCCAGTGCGGTCATCTCCGCGGCCGAAAGCTGCGGAGCCGCCGGCGGGCAGACCTCGGCATAGGAAGCCCCGCCCTCTCCGAGGAACTCCGGATCATCGCTTTCCAGCACTTTGGCGTTTTCCGCCGCGCGCAGCACGATCTCTTCGGCGCTTTCGGCGCTCAGATCTTCCGTGGAGGCGTAGCCCATACGGCCGCCGAGCAGGCAGCGGAAGCAGACGCCGCCCTCCAGAGAAGAAGAGAAGGACCGGACTTCCTGACGGAAGACGTCCACCGAGACGGATTCGGAGCGGGAATAATACAGTTCGTAATCGGTCAGACCCAGAGCCTGCGCTTTCGCGGTGACAGCTTCTTTGAATACTTCGAATCGCATGTTATCTGCCTCCTACCGTGATGGAGCTTACGCGGATCATCGGCTGTCCGACGTTCGTCGGGATGGAGCCGCTGGAGGAACCGCACATGCCCTGTCCCATCTCCAGATATTTTCCGACCATGTCGATCTTCATGATGATCTCGGAGCCTTTGCCGACGAGGCTGGCGCCGCGTACCGGTTCCGCGATCTTTCCGCCGCGGATCATGTACCCCTCGCGGACGGCAAAGTTGAATTCGCCGGTCGCGGGATTGACGGAGCCGCCGCCCATGTCTTTGGCATAGAAGCCGTAATCTACCGAAGCCAGGATATCGTCGTTGGAATCGCTGCCTTCGGCGATAAAGGTGTTGGTCATACGGGACGTGGTGACATAGCCGTAGTTCTGGCGGCGGGCATTGCCCGTGGGCGCCATGTTCATGCGGCGGCCGCCCATCTTGTCGATCATATAGCTCTTGAGCACGCCTTTGTCGATGAGGACGTTGCGCCGGGACGGCGTGCCTTCATCGTCAAAGTTGACGGAGCCCCAGGCGTTCGGGATGGTGCCGTCGTCGATCGCCGTGACTTTCTCGTTGGCGATGACCTGGCCCAGTTTTCCGCAGAACTGGCTCGTTCCGTAGGCGACGGAAGAGGCTTCCAGCGAATGGCCGCAGGCCTCATGGAAGATCACGCCGCCGAAGCCGTTGTCGATGACGACGGGCATGACGCCGGCCGGGCAGTAGCCTGCGCCGGCCATGGTGATGGCCTGACGGGACGCATAATGACCGATGGCGATGGGATTGACGGGGCCCTCATACAGTTCCATGCCCATGCGGGCGCCGCGGTGGCAGCTGCCCGTCTGGGTCTCGCCGTTGATCTCGGCGATCGACTGGATGCCGAGTCTCGTGCGGATCTGGCGGTCCTGCGCATAGGTGCCTTCCGTATTGGCGACGAGGATATTGTGGTCGACCGTCAGAAGATTGCCGGTGACCTGTTTGATGGTCTTATCATACGAGCGGGCCGCCCGGTAGGCTTTGCGCAGCACGGCGATCTTCTCTTCGTTGCTGACGGAAGAGGGAACGATACGCACGGGGTGCGCATCGCCGTAGAGGCGCTCGCGCAGACGGATATCGGCTGCGGCCTTGCCCTGAGCCAGCGCGGAAGCCGCCTGCAGAGCGCAGCGGATGAGGCCTTCCTCGGAGGTGTCGACGGTCGAGGCTGCCACACTGCGGAGACCGAGGAACACGCGGATGCCGGCGCCGGCGATCGTGGTATCCTGGATCTTGTCTACCTTATCGGAGACCATCGAGATGTTATGTTCGAGACTTCTCTCGGCGAAGAGTTCGGCGTAATCGGCACCGGTGGATGCCGCAGCGGACAGGACTCTTTCGCAAACGCTTCTGGAGATCATGCTTCCTCCTTCCCCTCCGGCAAATAGCCGGGAGCTTTCCGTGAGGCAGATTTATTTCTTCAGGGAGACCGCGCGGCGGACTTTTTCAGCCAGAACGGCAGGCGTCAGTCCGTAGGCTTCCAGGACCAGGGGCGCCTTGCCGCTGCGTCCGAACTGATCGTTCACGCCGTGACGGATGACCGGGACGGGGCAGTTTTCGGACACACATTCGGCTACGGCAGCGCCGAGACCGCCGAGGATGTTGTGTTCCTCGCTCGTCACGATGGCGCCGGTCTCGCGGGCGGCCTTCAGGACCAGTTCCTCGTCCAGCGGCTTGATGGTGTGCATGTCGATCACGCGGACGGAGAGGCCTTCGGCGGCCAGCATCTTTTCGGCTTCGAGCGCCATCTGGACCATCAGGCCCGTGGCGATCACGGTCACGTCGGAGCCGTCTTTCAGGGTCGCGCCCTTGCCCAGTTCGAAGCGGTAACCGGGGATCGCGTCCGTGACGGTCTCGACCGCCAGGCGGCCCAGGCGCATATAGGCGGGACCGTCCAGATTGACCAGCGCTTCGGTCGCCAGCTTCATTTCATAAGCGTCGCAGGGGCAGACCACGGTCATGCCGGGGATCACGCGCATCAGGGCAAAGTCTTCGTTGCACTGATGGGTCGCGCCGTCTTCGCCGACGGAAAGACCGCCGTGCGAGCCGATCACCTTGACGTTGATGCCGGGATAGGCGATGGAGTTGCGGACCTGCTCCCAGCTGCGGCCGGAGGCGAACATGGCGAAGGTGTGCGTGAAGGGCTTGAAGCCGCAGGTGGCGGCACCGGCGGCCACGACCTGCATGTCGGCCTCGGCGATGCCCATGTCAAAAAAGCGGTCCGGGTGCTTATCCTTGAAATATTTGGACATGGTGGCGCCGGCCAGGTCGGCGTCGAAACAGATGATCTCCGGGTAGCGGTCGCCCAGTTCGGCGATCGCCTGTCCGTAAGCGTTTCTGGTAGCGATCTTGGTTCCCATGATCAGGCCTCCTCCTTGGATAGTTCATCGATGAGCGCGCCGAGTTCCTGCATGGCGGTCTCGTATTCGGCCGCGTTCGGGGCTTTTCCGTGCCATCCGGCGCTGTTTTCCATATAGGAAACGCCCTTGCCCTTGGTCGTTCTGGCCAGGATCACGGTAGGCTGTCCTTTGGTGTAGCGGGCTTCCGCGAAGGCCGAGCGGATATCGTCGAAATCGTGGCCGTTGATGGTGACGACATGGGCTCCGAACGCTTCGCACTTGTCGTCGATGGGCTCCATGGGCATGACGTCGGCGGTCTTTCCGTCGATCTGCAGGCCGTTCACATCGATGATCGCGCAGAGATTGTCCAGTTTATACTTGGCAGCGGCTGCCAGCGCTTCCCAGACCTGGCCTTCTTCGATCTCGCCGTCACCCAGGATGGCATAGACGCGGAAGGCGTCGCCGCGGATCTTGCCGGCCAGCGCCATGCCGACGGCGGCGGAAATGCCCTGGCCCAGCGAACCGGTGGACATATCGACACCGGGCACGTGACGCATCTCCACATGGCCGGAGATATGGCCTTCGATGCTGCGGAACAGCGCCAGATCCTCCACGGGGAAGAAGCCGCGCAGGGCGAGCGTGCTGTAAACGGCGGGAGAGCAGTGCCCCTTGGACATGACGAAGCGGTCGCGCTGCGGGTCGGACGGGCAGGCGGGATCGACGTTCATCTCCTCAAAATACAGGGCGGTGAGAACGTCCAGACAGGACAGGGATCCGCCGGGATGGCCGGACTGGGCACGGTAGACCATGCTGACGGCTTCACGGCGGGCTTTGGCGGCAGTAAGCGCCAATTCACGGTTGTTCATGAGCTTTTAACCTCCTGAGAGCGTTTTCGCAAAAAGTAATATCAGTATAGTTTCTTTCGGAAGCCCTGTCAAGAAATTCCATTGTTCTTTCGGCCGAAATGTGGTAAGATACAAACAAACTACAGGAGAGATGCCCATGTATCAGTTGCTGAAAGAGGAAGGCAGAGCCAAACGGGGACGTCTGGAGACGGTCCACGGGACCATAGAAACGCCGGTATTCATGAACGTCGGAACGGCAGCCGCCATCAAGGGCGCCGTGGCGGCGGAGGATCTGAAGGAGATCGGATGCCAGGTCGAACTGTCGAATACCTACCATCTGCATGTGCGTCCCGGCGACGAGGTCATCAAGTCTCTGGGCGGTCTGCACCGCTTCATGAACTGGGACCGGCCGATCCTGACGGATTCCGGCGGATTCCAGGTGTTTTCCCTGGCCGGCCTGCGGAAGATCAGGGAAGAGGGCGTCAGTTTTCATTCTCACGTGGACGGACGCGCCATTTTCATGGGGCCCGAAGAGAGCATGCGCATCCAGTCGAATCTCGGGTCGACCATCGCCATGGCCTTTGACGAGTGCGTGGAGAACCCTTCGCCCCGCGAGTATGTGGAGCGCAGCGTGGACCGCACCACGCGCTGGCTCGTGCGCTGCCGCGACGAACTGGCCAGACTGAACGAAAAAGAAGATACGGTCAATCCGCATCAGCTACTGTTCGGCATCGATCAGGGCGGGGTCTACGACGATATCCGCATCCGTCATGCACAGGAGATCTCGCAGCTGGATCTCCCGGGCTATGCGGTGGGCGGTCTTTCCGTGGGCGAGAGCCACGAGGAGATGTACCGCGTGCTGGACAGTGTCGTCCCACATCTGCCGCGCAGAAAACCGGTCTATCTCATGGGCGTAGGCACGCCGGCCAATATTCTGGAGGGCGTGGAACGCGGCGTGGACTTCTTCGACTGCGTGTATCCGAGCCGCAACGGGCGGCACGGGCACGTATATACGAATGAAGGAAAGAAGAACCTGTTCAACGCCTGCTACGAGAAGGACCCACGTCCCATCGAGGAAGGCTGCGGCTGCCCGGTCTGCCGGCGGCACAGCCGGGCGTATATCCGGCACCTGCTCAAGGCGGGCGAGATGCTGGGAATGAGATTCTGCGTCTTGCACAATCTGTGGTTTTATAATACAATGATGGCGGAGATCCGCGCGGGGCTGGACGAAGGGCGCTTCGCCCTGTACAAGAAAGCCAAACTGGAAGCCATGGCGGAAGGTTCCCGCGATACCATGGACAGAGAAAAGGAGAGAAAGCGTCCGGTGCCCGGCGCACGGGACGCCCTGACAGGAGGAGAAAAATGAATCACTTGTTTTTACTGGCGGAAGCGGCAGAAAATACCGGCGGCTTCGGCAGCTGGTGGCTGATCATCTATGTTGTTCTGATCGTCGCCATGGTCTATTTTATGATCATCCGTCCTCAGCAGAAGCAGCGCAAAGAGCAGGAAGCGCTAATGTCCACGATGGAGATCGGCGACAGCGTGATGACCACGGCCGGTTTCTACGGCGTAATCATCGATATGTCCGAGGACACCGTGATCGTGGAGTTCGGCAGCAACAAGAACTGCCGTATCCCGATGCAGAAGCAGGCCATCGTCCAGATCGAAAAACCGAACAAGCCTGCGGAAAACTGATCATACGACACAGAATCTGAAGGCCGGACAAGGGTCCCGCGTGGACCTTTGTTTGCGTACCGTTCCGGCGATTGGAGGAAATGATGCGGTCGATCCGTAAACATCGTTTTGACAGAGCCCTTTTTTTGAGGGCTCTTGCCCTGTTTCTTGCCCTGGTGCTGGCAGGCGCGGACTGCTTTTCGGGAGTCCGTGTGACGGCGGCGGGCGAGGAGACTTCGACGGAGGCTCCGCCTGCCGCTCAGACGCAGCCCGGAAGCGAACCGAGCGAAACCGGCGAAACCGGTACCGAGCCGGGGACTGAACCCGGAAGCGAGCCCGGGACCGAACCGGGCACCGAACCCGGGACTGAGCCTGGCACTGAGCCCGGCATCGAACCCGGGACCGAACCGGGCACCGAACCCGGGACTGAACCGGGCACCGAACCGGGCAGCGAGCCCGGGACCGAACCCGGCACTGAACCGGGCACTGAACCCGGGACCGAACCGGGCACTGAACCCGGAAGTGAGCCGGGGACTGAACCGGGGACGGACCCGGCGCAGCCGTCTACGGCGGATCCGGGCAGTATCGAACCGGGAACAGACCCGGCACAGCCGTCTACGGCGGATCCGGGCAGTATCGAACCGGGGACCGAACCCGTCGAACCCGGGACCGAACCGGTCGAGCCGCCGGCTCCCCCGGAACCCGAACTGCAGCCGCTTTCTCCGTTTTTGTATGACGCGCTGCCCCGTCCCATGAGTTTCGGCGTAACGACCGACGAACTGAACGTCCGCGAAGGCGTGGGGGTGGGGAACCGGATCGTCACGATCCTGCAGCCCTATGACGTGGTGCTCGTGACCGGCGAGCCGTCTCCCGACAGCAGCGGCATCGACTGGTACCCTGTCCGGACCGGCACCGGTTTCGAAGGCTATGTGAGCGGCGGGTATCTGATCGTGCGCACTATCGAACCGGAAGAGAACCCGTACGCGGCGTATCTGGACACGCTCGGTTTTCCGGACAGCTACATCCCGGAGCTGTGCGCGCTGCACGGCCAGTATCCCAACTGGATCTTCCGCCCGTACCAGACCGGGCTCCAGTGGTCCACCGTGCTGTATGAGGAAGCTAACCCGCCGTATTATATGGGGCTGAATCTGATCCACGCGAGCAGTATCTCCTCCTGGAAATCGACCAAAACGGGCGCTTTCGACTGGACCGAGACCGTGTATCCCGGCGGGTTCCGCGATGACTGGGATACCGGCAACTGGTGTCTGGCTTCCGACGAACTGGTAGCGTATTTCTTGGATCCGCGCAATTTCTTCGACGACAAGTACGTCTTCATGTTCCTGGATCAGCGGTACGAGCCGAATCAGACGCTGGCCGGCGTGGAGTCCATCTGCGCGGGGACGTTCCTAGAAAACTACGTGCAGGACACGGACGGCGCCATCATTTACTATCCGGAGGAAATCTTCCGGGCCGGATCCGAGATCGGGATCAGTCCGTATCTGCTGGCGGCCATGATCATCCAGGAGATCGGAGTCAGAGGCGAAAGCGACAGCATCAGCGGCACCAATCGGAAGTTCCCCGGTGTTTTCAACTATTACAATAGTTACGCCTTCCAGACGGCGGAGCATACGGCCATCGAACATGCCCTGTGGTATGCGGCCGGCGGCAGCAGCAATTCCACGACGTTCCTGCGTCCCTGGAACACCCGCGCGAAAGCCATCTACGGCGGCGCCCTGTACTATGCCTCCAATTACGTGCTGAAATCCCAGCAGACGCTGTATTACAAGAAGTTCAACGTGGTGAAGAGCAGTTCCTACTCGCTCTACCGCCACCAGTATATGAACAATCTGCGGGCCGCCTATTCCGAGGCGAGCATCCTGAAGCGCGGATACAGCGAGGAAGTCCTGCAGGGCATCCTGCTGTTTGATATCCCGGTCTATATGAATATGCCGGAAGAGCCGTGCCCGGTCCCTACACGCGACGGTTCGCCGAACAACCGCCTGGCGTCCATCGAAGTGGAAGGCTATGAGCTGTTCCCGGAGTATGATATGGATACGCGCATTTACAATGTGTCCGTGAGTTATTTCGCGGATACCGTGCGCGTCTCGGCCGTACCCTATAACGAAAAAGCGGAGATCGAAGGAACGGGCCTCATCGAACTGGCTCACGGCATGAACGAGATCACCGTCAGGGTGACGGCCGAAAACGGCGATGTGCGCGAATACTATGTCAGCATCTTCCGGCGCGAAGAACCCGATCCGCCGGCGGACGCGCCGGCCGGCCTGGACCCGAAGACACTGCCGGAAGTCATCACGACGGATGAACTCAATCTGCGTTTCCAGCCGCGCGACGACGTGGAGAACGTGTATATAGAAGTTCCCGCCGGCACCCCGCTGCGCCTGTATGAACGGCTGGGAGACTGGGTGAGCGTCATCTATGACGGAAAGATCCTGTACTGCGCGGCGGAATACCTGAAGGAAACGCCGACGGAGCCTCCTACGGAACCGAGCGAGCCGCCCACGGAGCCTACGCAGCCGCCCACGGAGCCTACGCAGCCGCCCACGGAGCCTACGCAGCC
>JAGDDE010000046.1 GCA_017958185.1 Lachnospiraceae bacterium
CCGTCTCAACGCACGACCGCTTCGGACAGATCACTTCGTCCCTTACTTCCATAAACTTGGGTGCCGGCCTTGATCATCGTTCCGAGACCGCCTATACCTATGACGCTTACGGCCTGCTCAGTCAGGTCGTCTCCACGGTAACTCAGAAAGAAACGGACACGACCACGACAACCTCCGTCACAATCTCGTATACCCCTCGGTCGGATTCTACGTTAGCATCCTGATCCTGTATGCCCCTCTGCCGGATCCTATGCCCGCTATGCAGTGAGATCCCATCCGGCCGCATAAGAAAAGGAACTGTGAAAACCTGTCTTCACAGTTCCTTTTTTCGTTCTTTTCAGACGGTCCCGAGATCCCGCGCGATCGGCAAAAAGTCCTCCGGGTCGTATTTGCGCAGGCGGCGGTCGTAGGTGATGAAGCCGTTGACCTCCTCTTCCACGTCGGAAAGCTGCGTAAGGATGGCGGCGGAGAGCTCGCCCCGCCGGAATGCCGGCACGACGCCCTCCCGGTACAGTTTCAGCGTTTCCTTTAAACAGGTCTCCCGGTCCGGGTATTTTTTTATGCCGTAGATCTTTTCCGGGTCGAAGCAGTGTCCGGCCTCCGGATAGGCACGTCCCCCGAATTCGGAAAGCACCAGCGGACGGTCTTTCTGCTTCAGGGACTTTGCCAGATCTTTGAAATAGATATGGCGGCTGTCCACGTCGCTCTTTTTCTGGGCAAACCAGCCGGAGGTGGAGTCGATAAAGCGGGAGTCGTCGATCGCTTTCAGTTTTTCGTACATCTCGTCCGACAGGAACTGTCCCCAGCCTTCATTGAAGATGGTCCAGTAGCAGATGCAGGGATGGTTCATCAGGTGCAGGACCGTTTCCTTCATATAACGCTCAAACGCGTCTCTCACCCGCGGTTCCTTATGCAGGTTCTTGTCCGGATGCCACAGGATGCCGACGGTGGGGATCACCGTGTCGCGCACATAGCCGTAGTCGCCGCAGTTCACCATATCCTGAAAGACGGCCATCCCCAGGCGGTCGCAGTCGTAATAGAACTGCTCCGGTTCCACTTTGATATGCTTGCGCAGCGTGTTGAAGCCGAACTCCTGCATGAGACGGATATCCTGCTCATAGGCAGCCGGCTCCGCCGGGGTATAGATCCCGTCGCTCCAGTACCCCTGATCCAGGACTCCGTGGAAAAAGAACGGTTCTCCGTTCAGGCAGAGGCGCTCGTGTCCGCTGTCGTTTTCGATACTGAGGCTGCGCAGCGCGAAGTAGGAACGCACGCAGTCCTCGCCGCTGCGGAGCGTGAACGGATACAGCCAGGGCTCGCGGGGAGACCAGTACCGGGGATCCTCCACCGTAAAGGAGGCCTGTCCGTTCACCAGCCGGCACTCTCCGGCCGCTTCCGCCCCGCCGTACTCCGAGGCATCGGACGGCAGAGCCCGGCAGACCGGTCCTTCCCAGCGGAGGATGCCGGTCCCGATCCCTTCGGCCCGGACGCTGACCGTACGGCCTTCCGTGCGGACCGTCAGTTTTTTCACGTACGTGCGGGGCACGGATTCCAGCCAGACGGTCTGCCAGATGCCGGAGACCGGCGTATACCACATGCCGCCGCGCTTGAGGGACTGTTTGCCCCAGGGCAGGGTATGCAGCAGGGGGTCGGTCGCCGTCACGATCAGTTCATTCTCCGTGCGGATATGATCGGTGACATCGTAGGTGAAGGGCAGGTACCCGCCCAGATGCACCCCCAGGCAGCTGCCGTTCAGATAAACGGCGGCCACCTGATCGACCGCGCCGAAATGCAGGAGAATTTTCCTGTTTTTCAGGGGAATATCTACGGTAAAGCACTTCTTGTAATGAAAAACCGTATTCTCCGTGAAATCACGGCGGATGCCGGACAGCCGGCTTTCCGGGCAGAAAGGGACTTTGATCGTCTCTTCCCAGCAATCCTCCTTCGTATCGAACTCCCAGTCGCCGTTCAGGCACTGCCAGCCTTCCCGGACCAGCTGCGGACGCGGATAGATCTGCCAGGGGACCGCAGGCAGGCGTTCGCCTGCTTCTGTCAGCATGTCGTTTCTCATACGTTCTCCTCTCGGCCGGCAGCAGGCATCCGGTGCCCGCTGCAGGTAAAGTATATGATCTGATAGTCACGGGACACTTCTTCCAGCAGGTCCAGCGCCTGCGCGGCCTTTTCCGGATCCAGATTCACGAAGGGATCGTCCATGACCAGCACGGGCTTTTCCGCCCGGTACATGGCATCGACGAGAGCGAGCCGCAGGCAGAAGCCGGTCAGATCGCGCAGACCGGTGCTGAGCACCGCCGGGTCGCGCTGCAGGCCGCCGCCCTCCACGGTCACGCGGGCCGAGGCATCTACGTAATAGTGCCCGGCCTGCGCCGAGGTGATACGGCTCATATACCCGCGGAACGCCTGCCGGATCGGTTCGGAGTAGCGGGCCGTCACGCTTTCGCGCGCCTGAGTCAGGCAGCGCCGGGCGTTCTGCACATCTTCCACGGCTGCTTCCAGCTGCGCCTTGCGCGTCTGCTTTTCCGCCAGTTCCTCCCGCACGCGCGTTCGCTCGTCATACTGCTCTTCCAGCAGATGAAGCTGCGTGCGCGTTTCCTGCAGCTGCCGGTCCGTGTCTTCCTGGGCCTGCCGCAGCGCCTGGATCTGCCGGCTGAGTTCGGCGGGCTCCGGAAGGTCCTCCTCCGGAAGGAAGGCCAGCAGCGCTTCCACGTCGTTTTTCTCTTCAAAAGCCTGCTGCTCGCCCAGGGCTTTCTCCGCCTCTGCCGATTTCTGCCGGTACAGCGTAGCGGCCGAACGGATCTGATCGGCCTGGACGGCCAGTTCGGCGGCGCCGGTGCCGGCGGGGGTCAGGCCGCAGCGCCCAAGCAGCACCTGCAGCCCGTCGAATCGTTCGCCGGCTTCTTTCTGCGCTTCCAGACACTTTTGTTTTTTCTCGCGCAGTTCTCCCAGTTCGCGCCGCTCGCTCCGCAGCGCTTCCAGTTCTTCCGCCGGTTCCGTACAGGGTTTGCCGAAGCGTTCCAGGAAGCGGCTGAGCACGTCTTTCAGGCGGTCTGCCTGTTTGCCGGGCGCGTTTTCCTCCGCCTTCCGGCGTTTTTCCCTCAGGGCTGCATAGTCCGTGTATTCTTCGCACAGCCGGCGCAACACGGCCCCGGCCGTTTCTTCCGTATAGTCTTCTCCCGCGGAGCGCACGTATGCCGCGCAGTATTCCTCCGCGTCATCCGCCGAGGCGGCGAGACGCCGCTCCTCCAGCGCCAGCGCTTCGATCCCTCGTTTCAGTTCTTCTTTGCTGCCTGTCCGAGCGGCCCTGAAACGAAGGATCAGGCCGGCCAGCGCACAGACAGCTCCGGCGGCGGCGATGATCCACCCCGGCATCCAGAGTTTTTCCGCCGTACGCAGCAGGAAACACAGGGCGATGCCGACGGCTGCGGCCGCCAGTCCTCCGATCAGCAGGAAGGTCATGTGCATCTGCCGGCGGCGGATATCGGAAAGCTGCAGTTCTTTCTCGCGCCGCTGCACGGAGGCCTCGCGCTGGCGGGTCCGCTCTTCGCTGCGCCGGCCCCACTTTTCCAGAACGCCGCCGGGGGCTTCACTGTCCCCGAAGCGGTCCGTCAGGCCGGACAGCCGGGCGGTCTCCTCTTCGCTCAGCTGCTGCGCGGCTTCCTCGCGGCGAAGCTCCGCATGGCTGCGTTCCGCATTGGAGGCCTTTTTCAGGTCTTCGTCCGAAGGGATGCCCCCGGAAAACTCCCGCTCCAGCGCGCTAAGCTGCTGGCGCTCCTCCGGTGAAGGCAGGTAAAAGCCTATGGTCTGTTCGCTCTTTTGCAGGTCGCGGATAAGCAGGCTCATGGCATCGACTGTGGCGGTGTCCGGGACCGTTCCGGGGAAGAAGTCCGCTGCCTCCCACTGCTCGTCCTGCAGGCGCTGCGTGCGGTCCAGCAGGTCCTGATACTGCGCCTTCTTTGCCAGGATCTGCGCCTGCGTCGAGGAGCGCTGCAGTCTTCCGCCCAGAAGGACGGCCTCCTCCGCCTGCTCCGCTTTGCGCCGGCGCAGTTCTTCCAGACTGCGGTTCTGCCCGTCCAGCGCTTCCTCCAGACGGCCGAAGCCGCGTTCCTTTTCCGCCAGAGCGGCGATGGTCCCGGATAGTTTTCCCAGTTCGCCGGTCTTGCGCGGACCGTACATCCCCAGAAGGTCCTTCAGCGCCTGATCCGCCGTCTGGTAGTTGTTCATATCGTTCGTATTTTCGCTGAGGTTGCTGATGCGGGCGCTCACGTCATCCGTCGCGGCGGCCGGGAGATCGTTCTGATCCAGGAAAACGGTCCGCAGGAAGGAGGCGCGGTCGATGCCGAAGAGCTCGCGGCCCAGATTTTCACTGTAGTCGCCGCTCGGCAGGTTCGTCCGGGCGTCCCGCAGTTCGAACACGTCGCCGTCGCGGCGGAACTGCCGGAAGGCCGTGTACGTTTTGCCGGCCGCCTCAAAGGTCAGCCGTCCTCCGAAGGCGCCGCCCTCCCAGGGTTCGAAGCGCTGCCGCTCGTTGTCTTCCGTTTTCCTTTTCCGGTCGCCGGAAAGCCCGTAGAACATGGCCCGCAGGAAGGCGGCCAGCGTGCTCTTCCCCCAGCCGTTTTCTTCACAGAAGGCGGTGATCTGCGGGGAGAACTCCACGTCCAGGTCCTTCAGTTTCCCGAAGGCGTCGATATGGCAGGAAAGCAGTTTCACAGGCTCACCTCCTCTCCGGAAAGGGCCAGAAGTCCCAGCCGGATCACCGACGCGCGCCGCGCCTCCGGAACGGAAGGATCGGCCATGACCGTGCGCACGAATTCGCCGCGCAGCGATTCGTCCCAGTAATAATCCGCCGCGTCGATCTGCAGGCGGGTGGCGTCTTCGGCCGTCAGATAAAAGAAACGGTCTTTGAAACGCGTTTCCAGATAGGTCAGGTCGATGCCCGCCGAAACGCTCACCGCGCCGGTCAGCACCAGCTTGACCAGATCTTCCGGCGGGATGGCGGCCGACTCCAGCACCGCCTCGATGCGTTCCGCCGCCTCCGGCGTATCGCATACACCGGAGATATCGATCTGTGGCGCGTGCAGCCTTCGCGAGGCGAACGGAACGAAGCGGTCCGTGATGCGGCCGTTTTCTTCGTCGATGTCAAGTTCCACGAAGCCGTGGTCGCCGCACTCGTCAAAGCCGCGGCCGTCCAAACAGCCGGGATAGCACCACACGCCGCGCGCGTCCAGTCTTTCGCGGCGGTAGGCGTGCACATGGCCGAGCGCCAGATAGTCGATGCCGCGGTGGCGCAGATCGCGCAGGTCGATCACGGGATCGCTGCGGCGGCTCCCCGCGCTTTCCGCTTCCTGCCCGTGCAGCATCACGATACGCACCGTGTTCTGCTCGGCCGGGAGCGTTCGCAGGGCCGTGGCCGCGTTTTCGGCCGTCAGCTCCATGCCCCACAGAGAGACCCGGCCCAGCCGGTAGTTGGTCCAGCGGTCATCAAAAAGCTTCAGATTCTCCGGAGCGTCCGTCAGAGAGCTGAGGAAAGCATCGTGATCGTGATTCCCTTTCAGGTAGAAAAACAGGATCTCCGGATGCCGGCGGATGCACTGCTCCACCGTCCGCCGGGCATGGACGGACAGATCGCTCCGGTCGAACAGATCCCCGGCGATCAGGATGCCCGCAGCGCCCTTTTCCGCCGCATATTCCACGGCCCGTTCGAAAGTATGCAGGATCTCGCTGCGGCGCAGGGATGCCTTCTCCCGGTCCAGCCGGGAGCTCAGGCGGGAATCCAGATGCAGATCCGCCATATGCAGCAGTATCATGGTCTCCTCTCTTTCCGGAGCGTCCTTAAGAAGGGACACGCTCCAGTTTGGCGCGCACCGATACGGCCCGCGGGGTCTCCAGGATATCGAATTTGATGAGATAGGCGCGGCGGCTGCTGTCGATAGTTTCGATCACGCCTTCCCCGAAGATACTGTGCCTCACGCGATCGCCCGCCGCAAAAGCCGGTCCTGTCCGTTCTTCCTCCATGCGGGCTTCGCGGCTTTGGATGTAGCTGCGGCTGTCCTCGATCAGTTCCCGGCGGGGCTCCTCTTCATAGACCAGAAGGCCCGGATCGATATCCAGCAGGAAGCGGGACATATACCGCGGGGACCCGTCGAAGAGACGGCCCTCCACGCCGGACAGCCACAGCCCGCGCCGGGCGCGGGTCATCGCCACGAAGCACAGCCGGCGCTCTTCCTCCATGGCTTCCGGCGTTTCCGTGCGGCGGGCCGGGAACACGCCCTCGTTCAGACCGCAGAGGAAAACGTAGGGGAACTCCAGGCCTTTGGCCGCGTGGACCGTCATCAGTTTGACGGCGCCGCCCCCCGTTTCCGCGTCTGCGTTGGTATACAGCGCGATATGGGCCAGGAAATCCGGCAGGGTGCATTCCTCGCCGCACTCGAATTCATACTGCAGCACCAGCTGTTTGAGTTCGGCCAGATGATCCAGCCGCTCCTGAGCGCCTTCCGTGCGCAGCATTTTTTCATAGCCGCTCTTCTGCAAAAGCTCGGCTAAAAGGCCGGAAACGGGCCGCCCCGGCGCCGAAGCCTGCAGCCCGCGCACCAGGCGGACGAAGGCCTCCGCCCCCGTCCCGCGGAAGATCTCGGCGTCCAGATGCCGCTGCAGGACTTCGAACAGTGTCCCGCCTTCCGCCGCCTGCACATCCAGCAGATAGTTCATGCGTTTTTCCCCAATGCTGCGTTTGGGCACATTGACGATGCGGGCAAAGGCCAGGTCGTCTTCATAAGCCAGGAAGCGCAGATAGGAAAGCGCGGTGCGCACCTCGGCCCGGTCGAAAAAGCCGGCGCCGCCATAGAGCGTATAGGGGATCTCCCGGCGCGTGAGTTCCTCTTCGGCGCTGCGTGCCAGGTAATGAGAGCGGTACAGAAGGGTCATATCCTCCCAGGGGACGCCCTCTTCGTGCAGTTTTTCCATCCGGTCGGCGATATGCTCCGCTTCATCGGCCGGTGTGCGCCCGATGCGCGCCTGCACGGGGAGCCCCTCGGGGCAGTTGGCCGACAGCGCCTTGCGGATACGGTTCCGGTTATGGTCGATGAGGGAATTGACCGCTGCCAGGATCTGCGGCGAAGAGCGGTAATTCTCATTCATGAGGATAGTCTTCGTGCCTTTGAAACGCGTATCGAACTCCAGCAGGAAACGGACGTCGGCGCCCCGCCAGGTATAGATCGTCTGATCCGGATCCCCGACGATGAACAGGTTTTTATGATAAGCGCTGAGCACCTCCATGAGGCGGTACTGCGGCGGGTCGATATCCTGGAATTCATCGATCATGATGTATTCCAGCCGCTCCTGCCACTTGCGGCGGATCTCCGGCCGCGTCTCGAAAATATGCAGCGTCACCGCGATCAGGTCGTTGTAATCCAGACCGAAGCACTTCTTTTCCTGGAACAGATAGCCGTAGAACAGGATGTCCCGCACGTCGCGCGCCTCCTCGTAGCGGCGGCGCAGTTCTTCGTCCGAAAGGCTCAGGAGCTGCTGATAGTACGAAGGCTCGGTGATCATTTTCCGGATCTCGAACATGTCGCGGGCGTCGGCAAAGGTCATATCGCGCAGCGTGAGCCCGCGTTCCTCATAAATGACGCGCAGCATGCTGTCGATATCGGAATTGTCAAGGACCAGAAAGCTTTTGGGATAGCCGACCGCGTAGGAATCCTCCTGCAGCACGGTCACGCAGAAGCCGTGGAACGTGTTGATGATGCCGGTGTCCCGGTCGCCTGTCAGGTTGTGGATGCGGCGGCGCATCTCGCCGGCCGCTTTGTTGGTGAAGGTCACGCAGAGGATATGCGAGGGCAGGATGCCCATCTCGGTGACCAGATAGGCGAACCGGGCGCTGAGCGTGCGGGTCTTGCCGGAGCCGGCCCCCGCGACGACGCGCACGTACCCTTCGGTCGAAAGGACCGCTTCCCGCTGCGCCTCATTCAGTTCTTCCCAGATCTTCTCCGTCATGGCCCGCTCCGAAATCGAAAGTTTGTTCGTTTATCATACCGCATCCGGGAGGGTCTTGTCAAGTGTTCCGCGCAAAAAACCCGAGGTCCGCCCCTCCAAAGAAGCCGGCGCCCTCCCGCGCCCGGGGCATACAAAAGAGCGGGAACTTCGTCCCGCCCTTTTGCTCTCCGTATCCTTTTTTCCGGAGGCTCATCCTTCCGGCTGAGCCGGTCCCCTAAAGACGATCTGCTCCACCTTGTAGCCGGCGCTGCGCAGCGAAACCAGCAGGCCGTCGTCGTCCAGCAGATGCGCCAGACCGACCGCGAAGAAGACAGTCTTGTCGCTGTCCATGTATTCCTTCGCCTTGACCACCATCTCGGCGTTGCGTTTTTCCATCATGGCGTAGTTGTACTCTTCGACCAGCTTCTTTTCTTCTTCGGTCAGATCCTCTTCCTCTTCCTGCTCTTCGGCGTCATCCGCCGCCAGGCGGGCCGTCAGTTCCTCTTCGTCGCCCCGGCACCACTTTTCAAACAGATCCTGGGTGCCCAGGAAGGAGCCGTAGCGTCCGCCGTCCAGATTGCTCTCCAGCAGCAGCGCCTGCAGTTTTTCGGAGAACCGCCCCATCAGAGAGATATGCTCCGCGTAATCTTCCACGTCCCAGACCGGGATCCCGTTGTCCTTGGCCATCTTGATCAGCTGGTTGTCCACGCCGCGGTTGTACGTGATGCCGCGTCCGGCTTCCAGGAAGTAGGAATCCATCAGACTGTTCAGGGAAGCGACTTTATAGCTCAGCCACTCCAGGTGGATCATGCCGCCGTACTTCTTCAGCGCCGTTTCCAGCTTTTCCTTCAGATCTTCTTCCACGTGGTCATATGCCGTGGTCCCGTCGGAATAGTAGGTCGCGTCGACGTAGGCTTTCATCAGCGCTTCGTCCGCCTCCAGGCGTTCTTCCATGTTGGTGACGTCGATCTCGACTGCCAGCGCGTCAGAGGACAGCAGGGCGCTGTAGATCTCCTGCGGCAGGTGCGCGGTCCGGTAGTCGCCCACGTGGATGGTGCCCAGCAGCCACATGGTGTGACCGTTCGGCGCCGTCACCTTGTAGAACAGCGGCGTGGCCGGATCTTCCGGCGCCTGCGTGGGTTCCAGCTCATCCATGATGTAATAGTAGGCTTCCGGATCGCCGCAGGTGAAGGTGAATTCATACTGGTTCTGCAGCTGATACCGCTCACCGCGGATCAGATGCCGGCCGAGGAAGTTGACTTCCAGATGCATCGGGAAGCCGCTGCCCTTGTCGATGGAGAGCACGCCCCGGCAGGTGCCGGCCGTGAACTGTCCGGCGTAATTCCTCTCCAGATAGTTTTCATTCTGGAAGAAGTCCTTTTCGGTCAGGCCGCGGAAGAAGTCGGCAGCCTCGCGGTTCAGCGTGAATTCGATCAGCCAGCAGTCCGTTTCATCTGTGACGGTAGCGGTGGCGATCCGGTCTGTGCCGATCCAGAAATTGTTCAGGTACTGATCGACGGAAGCGCGGATGTCTTCGTATTTCACGCCGGAGATATCCTGCGGTTCTTCGTTGACCGTATATTCCTTCCGATCGCCGTACAGGCGCATCTCATATTCATTGGGCGTATCGCCGGCCGCCGTGTACACGCGGCTGAACTGGCGGTTGAAGAGCATCGGCACCTCTTCGTGTTTTCCGAGACCGATCCACTCCTGTTTCAGGACCTGGGCCCCGCCGGCGTAGGTGAGCATGATCTGCAGCAGATTCGCCGTCATGTTCTCCATGCGCAGGCCGCAGGCGGCCATATCCATGAGCGGGACGAGATGCACGTCGTTCACCTTGACCGTGGCCGGATCCTCAAAGACCGGGTTGTCCACGGGGTCGCTCTCCGCACGGTCGCGGTAGGAAGCCTCGCAGTGCGCGGTGAACCGGATCCCTTCCAGCGCATACTCCGCGTCGTACACGACGGAAGCGATGCGCCCCTCCGCCGTGAAGGTGACCACCGCGACACACTCGCCGACGTCCGTGCAGTCCATGCCGAGCCATTCCCACTCGGTGTCCACCGCTTCGCTGAAGCGGACGGCGGTGCGCGTTTCGTCCGTCCATTCGATGCGTTCATAGTTGTCCGGCGTGATGAGCGCCTGCGGAAGCAGTCCGGCGCCGTACTCTTCGGGTGTCTGCTCGGCAGAATAGACCGTCCTGCTGCTGCCGGACTTCAGCAGAGCCTGCCCGTCCGCATAACCGGCCGAATAACTGCCGGTCTCCTCGAACGTGCTGCCCTTTACCGTGCGGCTGATCGTCTCCGCCGTCTTCATATCCGGAAGGCCCGCCCCGTGAACGAGCAGATCCTGCCGGTAGTCCTCGCGGACCGTTTCCTTATTGATCACGCGGATCAGGGTCTTCGTGAATTCGGAAGAATAATCCAGCCGGACGTTGGACGAGGCCAGAGCGTAGGCTTCCTCCGCGGAAAGCTTCTGCACGTCAAAAGGCGGCAGCGGCGGCTGCTCCGGACGGCTGTAGGGGGCCGGCTCCGTGCCCGGTTCGGTCGGGGCCTGTGTAGGTGCCTGCGTCGGAGCCTGTGTCGGCGCAGCGGTCGGGGCCTGCGTGGGCGCAGCGGTCGGCGCCTGCGTGGGCG
>JAGDDE010000047.1 GCA_017958185.1 Lachnospiraceae bacterium
CCCTTCCGGTCTTTTCATGTCCTGCCCTCTCCGCCGTCTCTCAAACAAAACGGCTTCTACAGTATAGCACGAAAAAGACCGGAAAAGCAACGCGGGACGCTTACTTTTCCCAGGGCAAAAGCATTACTTCCCCTCCGCCATGCTGAGCTGAACGCTTTTCACTCTGTCCAGAAATGCCTCCAGACGTTTCTCTTCATCTTTTTCCGGCGTTTCAAAAGAAAACACGTAGAAACGCTCGCTGTCGGAAAAGACGGTCACATAGATCGTCGTGATCGGCTTTTTTCTTCCGTAATCCTTCCACTCATAATGATAATAGTATACGCCTTCCCGCGATTCCACTTCCGATATGAGGCTGCCTTGTTTCGCCCAGTGGAGGTCGGTCTTCAGGGCACACAAATTTACCAAGAACTCCTGATCGCGCAGCTGTTCCTTGTACTCCTGATCGATCAGCTGTGCCGCGTTTTCCGGTACTAATGTGTACGAGGTGATCCAGATCGTTTCTTCTCCATCGGAAAAGCCTCCGGTGCTATTGCCTTCCGTGACCGCCCGCCCCATAAGTGTGGGGTTGTAACCGCCCTCCTCCGGAGAAAGTTCCTTGAACCTTGACGGCAGCTTGATCGTTCCGCCCGGGATCTCATAGGTTTTTACGATGGAACCGCACGAAGAAAGCGTTATCATCAAAGCTGCTGTCAGCACGGTAAAACATACCCTTATCGCGTTTTTCATGTCCATACTCTCCCTTGTTTCTGCAATGCTCTTTCTTTTGAAACATCTCTTCCTCTGACAGCGTTCTTCCGCCGCCAGGCCGGCAGGGGCTTTCTTTCTTAGAATTGCCTTTTATTTGCCAATTGCGCTTATTATTATATCTTCTGCTGTCCAAATGTCAATAGCTATTCGTTTTTTTTGCAAATTTTATCAAGCCGTCTCTTGTTAAACAGCACTGAAAAAGCGTGCCATTCTGAGCAGACATCATGCATCGAAGGATCTTGCGCCAGCGGCTTTGATACGATCCTTCGGCTTCGGAGACTTCTCCTCCTGTGCTCAGAATGACACGCTGTGTCATGATTTGCGGCCCTTTCTCTTTGCCGTTCCCCTTACCCGTTCTTTCCTTCCTGCGCTTCGCAGTACTCACTGATCTCCTGTTTCCATTCCCTCGCCAGCGGCGCTCCGGTCCGGAGCTTTGCGACCGCCTTGTTCAGCGCACGGAAATTGGTGGCCGTACCGGCCGCGTCGCTGCAATACCTGACCGCGTGATCCTCGCGGATGCCGAAGGTGTGAGCCGTCTCCACCGCGTCGATATTGGCGCCCAGGAACAGGAACTCCCAGCCGTACTCGGATTGTTTTTCTTTGATCAGTTTCCTCACGGCTTCGGCGGACCAGCGGCGGCTGGCATTCTCCATGCCGTCAGTGGTGATCACGAACACCGTGTGGGCCGGCACATCTTCCGGCCGGGCGTATTTGTGGATGTTGGCGATGTGATGCACGGCGCCGCCGATGGCGTCCAGCAGCGCGGTGCAGCCGCCCACGCGGTACTCCTTCTCCGTCAGGGGCGCCACTTCGCTGAGCGGCACCCGGTCGTGGATCACGCTGCTTTCGTTGCTGAAAAGCACCGTGGAGACGAGGGCGTCTCCGGCCTCCTGCCGCTGTTTGTCGAGCATTCCGTTGAAACCGCCGATGGTGTCTTTTTCCAGCCCGTGCATGGAACCGCTTTTGTCAAGGACGAATACCAGTTCTGTCAGATCGTTTTTCATAATTTAAACCCTCCCGGTCTCCGATGGATGTCAGGGCTCTTTGTCCCTGCAGGGGTATCCTATCAGATCAGGGAGGGTTTTTGGTCAACCGGCAGGCGACAAATGAAAGCCACCGCACGGGGTGCTCAAAAGCCCGCGCGCGGCACCCGCCATACTGTCACCGGGCGCCCAGCAGAGCCCGGTCGTAGCGGCAGAGAGAGAAATTGATCTCGTCGATGTCATAAATGCCGCGGGAGATGTAATATTCCAGGATCACGTCGGTCAGATTGCTGCGCGACATGGAAAAGCCGCCCTTGGAAAGGAGTTCCCGGGTCTCGGCAAGCGAGAGCCGCAGGGCCAGCGCCAGCGCGTAGACCGTCTCACGCGTGGGCTGGTAAGCCGCCTGGCTGCGGATCTTGGAAAAATGCTGGCGGCTGAGGTTCGCCCGCTTGTAGCACTGCGGGTCGGTCAGGCCGCGCTTATCGATCAGGCGGAACAGCATTTCCTGAAAGCTTTCGTCCAGTCCGCTTACCGCTTCCTCCAGCGTCCCGGGACGGGCCGCGGCCGGCTTCGGGGAAAAGAAGGCATCGGAAGCCTCTGCATAGGCCTGCGGCACCGGTTCTGCATAGGCCTTCAGTACCGGCTCTGCGCACGCCTCCCGGGGCTCTTCGCAAAGCTCCGGCGCGGCCTCCTTCGCAGCGGCCTTTTTCCTGCGTGAGAAATAGCCGGACTGCAGCGGGCCGGGCGGCGGGAAGCCTGCCGCCTGCTTCGCCCGGCCGCGCTCCAGCGCCGCATTCACGTAATTATTGTTGACATAACTGACTACACGGTTCGTGTAGAGCGCGCCCTCCTGCAGGCTCTGCCGGTCAAACAGCACCAGCGTGACCGTCATTTCCTGCGTCTCCAGAAACGCGCGGATGCTCTGCACCGCCACGCGGCAGGCCAGTTCCTTCGGCATGCCGTAGGCCCCGGCAGAGATGAGCGGGAAGGCGATGCTCTCGCAGCCGTGCTCCAGCGCCAGCGCCAGACTGTTTCTGTAGCACTCCGAAAGGAGCTCCGTTTCGCGCGCTCTTCCGCCCTGCCAGACCGGCCCGACCGTGTGGATCACGTAGCGGGCCGGGAGCCGGTAAGCCCCGGTGATCTTCGCCTGCCCGATCCCGCAGCCGCCAAGCCCCCGGCATTCCTCCAGAAGGCCGGGCCCGGCAGCCGCATGGATGGCGCCGTCCACGCCCCCGCCGCCAAGCAGCGAGGGATTCGCCGCGTTGACGATGGCGTCCGCGCGGACTTTGGTGATATCGTTTCTTACAAACAGTAAAGGCATGGCATCCTCCTGATGCGTATTCTTCCTTTTTCAGGCCTCCGGGGCGCTCCCGATCCTCCGGGAACCGGCCTCCCCGGTCCCGGGATCCGCGGCTGCGCGGCCTTAAGGCACCCTCCCGGTCCCGGGATCAGCGGATCTGCTGCGCGGCCTCCAGTCCCGCATACAGGCCGCCCAAGGCCAGCAGTTCTTCCCGGCTGCCCTGTTCGGGGATCCGGTGGCCCTCCACCACGGCGATCCGGTCGGCGTCACGGACCGTGGAAAGCCGGTGTGCGATCACCAGGCAGGTCTTTCCTTCGCTCAGGCGCTCCAGAGAGGCCTGGATCCTTGCTTCCGTCACACTGTCCAGCGCGCTCGTGGCCTCGTCCAGGATCAGGATGGGCGGATTTTTCAGAAAGACCCGCGCGATGGAGATGCGCTGTTTCTGGCCGCCGGAAAGCACCACGCCGCGCTCGCCCACGAAGGTATCGTATTCATCCGGCATGCGCAGGATCTCTTCGTGGATCTCCGCCGCTCTGGCGGCCGCCACCACCTCCGCATCCGTCGCATCGGGCCGGCCGTAGCGGATATTGTCGCGCACGGTCCCCGCAAACAGGAAGACGTCCTGCTGGATGATGCCGATGTTCCGGCGCAGACTCGCCTGCGTCAGCGTGCGGATATCGTGCCCGTCGATGGTGATCCTGCCGCCTGTCACGTCATAAAAGCGCGGGATCAGGTGGCACATGGTCGTTTTCCCGCTGCCGGAGGAGCCCACCAGCGCCACGGTCTCGCCCGGCGCGACTTTCAGGCAGATATCCTCCAGGACCTTCGTTCCGTCGTCGTAGGTGAAGTCCACATGGTCAAAAACGATCTCGCCGCGCACGTTCTCCAAATCAGCGGCGCCCTCCGCGTCGCGGATCTGCGGCTCGATGCGCATGAGTTCCACAAAGCGGTCAAACCCCGCCATGCCGCTGGAATACATCTCCATGAACTGCGCCAGCTTGCGCACGGGCGTCACGAAAGTCGAAATGTACAGCGCAAACGTGATCAGATCCACATGATCCATCTGTCCGCGCATGATGAGCCAGCCGCCCACGGCGATGACCGCCACCTGCATCAGCCCGATCACGCCTTCCACGCCGCCGTTGAAGCGGCCCATGGCCCGGTAATAATCCACACGGCTGCTGCGGTAGGCTTCGTTCGCCATCCGGAACTTTTCGTCCTCTTCCGCCTCGTTCGCGAACGCCTTGGACGTCCGGATCCCGGAGATGCCGCTCTCGATGGCCGCGTTGATCTCGCCCACCTTGCGCTTGACTTCCCGGCTGGCCCGGTCCATCTGCAGCCGCTGGTACAGGGCAAAGCCCACGAGCAGCGGCACCAGCACCAGCAGCACCAGCGCGAGCTGCCAGTTGACCGTGAAGAGGATGATCACCGCGCCGGCGATGGTCAGCGTGCAGGTCAGGATATTTTCCGGCCCGTGATGCGAAAGCTCCACCACCTCGAAGAGGTCGTTGGTCACGTGCGTCATGAGCGAGCCGGTCCGGTTGCGGTCAAAAAAGCTGAATGAGAGCGACTGCATATGTTCAAAAACGTCCCGGCGCATATCGGTCTCGACCTTCATGCCCATGGAATGGCCGACCACGGTCACCAGGTACTGGAACAGCGCCCGCAGAAGGTAGGCCGCAAGCAAAGCGGCCATGACCGCGAAAAAGGCGCCGAAGGCGCGCTCCGGCAGCAGGGTGTTCATAGCCCGGCGGGAAACGTACGGGAAGACCAGATCGACCGCCGCGATCAGCACGCTCAGCAGCATATCGAGCAGGAATTCCCCGCCGTGCGGCCGTATATACGCCGCGAATACGGCGATCTTTCCTTTGTTGAATGGATCCTTTTTCCGGTCGCTCACTGCCGGTCCTCCCTTCTCCGCGCACACGGCCGCGGTCAGATGATCAGAACAATATCCGGAAAGCTTCCGCCGCCGTGCCCGCACGGTCCCGGAAGGCTTTCCGTCTGTGTATAATACTATCACACCCTGCAGCGGAAGAAAAGGGCAACACCGGAAAAGTTCGCCGCCGGGAAGTGCGTCCGTTTTTTTTTCCGCTCATTGACAGCGGCCCCGCCGTTCTAGTACAATACAGGCAGATCCCCGACAGGAGGCGAACCCTATGAAAACGACCAGAAAAGAGTCCCGTTTCCGCAGACTCTTCTCCCGCATGAGAAAAGATAAAACCGTCACCGATCCTCTCCGCCCCGCAAAGCAGCCGGAACGAAACGGCCCGGGGCCTCTTCCCGCGCAGCCGCCGCTCCCGGAGGAAGAAGCCTCCGGACAGCCGGTGTTTGACCCCGCGCGCCAGACGCCCGTCTGCGTGTACGGACCGCCGGAATGGTTCCGCAGAAAGGCAGAGGCCTTCGACCCGGCCGAAGAAGTCCCGGCAGAAGTCTACGGACCGCCGGAATGGTTCGGAGCCCCCTCCGAAGAGGACCCTGAAGAGGCCATCCCGGACGGCGGGGCGGAGGAAG
>JAGDDE010000048.1 GCA_017958185.1 Lachnospiraceae bacterium
ATGATCATTTTTTAACTATTTTGACTTGCTGATCCCAAACCCACATATAACAAAAGCAGACTCCGGCGGTATCAGGCGCCTTTGTCTGCTTGTTTATAAGTATATTCATTAATGACGAAAAGTCAAGCGATTATTCTTTCAATTTCCAGTGGCAATTTCAGCTGAATTGGGGTATAATAGATTTCAGTAGAATTAAGTTTTTGCATGCTCTAATTATACCAGAAACCCGCCGTGATTACCATCGTAACCGGCGGGCTTTCTAATTGATCCCATTATTATTCTAGACTGAGAGCCCGGCCAAAAGCCGGGCTCTCATCATGGGGTGTTTTTTAACAGCCCCGTTCGTATCGTCTTTTATTTGTTTTCTTCCTTCTTCTTTCTCTTCTTGGCTATCACGATGATCACCACGGTCAGGACGATGATAACTATGATTATCAGGAGCCAGATGAAGATGCACAGGCCCAGGGGCTGGGGGCAGAAGTGGCAGATTGGGCACTCGTTCTTGTGGGGCTCTCCCGGCGCTCCCGGTATGGGATCTCCGCCCTCGCTGCCTCCCACGCTTATATCATCCGTTCCGAAGGAGATGGTTTTTGAATAAGCGGAGAAGATGTCGTCCAGCTCGGGCTGCGAGACACGGTAGCAGCAGCGCAGCTCGATGACGGTGTCCTTCGGTATGTTGGGGCGTTCATCGTTTACAAGATGCAGGAGCGCGCATTCCATCTCCCCAGCCTTTACCGTCCAATCGGTATTGCCCATCAAGGTCCATTCCGTATCTCCCTTGACGCGGGCATATGTCTCGATAAATATGCCGCCTCCGGCGGCCGCAGCCTTCGCGGCGTTCGCGGCAAGCTCATCGGGAACGGTCAGCGTGAAGGCGACGACGGGGTTATCGTTGAACTGCTTGTCGGTCATCCGAAGGCCGGTGATCACCGGCGCCGTGAGGTCGTCTTTGGTGAGCGGCTCATATTTCGGCGCGTTCTTGCCCACCGAAGCGATATTTGACCAGGGGGAATAATAGAACTTGTCCTGGGCGCCGGCTTCGGTAGTTTTGCGCGTTGTAACCACGAAGCGCATACGGTAATACACGGTATGCTGGGCGTAGTCTATATGCAGGCTGCCGTCTCCGTCCACGTATTTATACTCGTACTGATTAGGCCGCATCTGGTCTTTCAGCCCCGGGACTTTCGCCTGGGGATCGCCGTTCAGCGCGTATTCGCTGACGCCCCTCGTGACCCAGTGCTCGTTTATCGTTTCGGTGGCGTTTCCGACCCACATATCAACGCCGTCCCATTCGCCGACGCGGAGCTGGTAGTCTTTATCATAACCGAAACCGTAATCGCCGTTCCAGTACTCGTTGCAGTGCCAGCCGGAAACGCTGTCGTTTACGTCGTCCACCGCCCAGTCCACCTGCGTCGTCACCCAGATCTCGTCATAATCGTATTTCGCCATAAACTGGTCGCCGGTCCCCTTGAGGGTTGCCTCGTCCAGCTGCTTGAAAAAGGAGGTCATTTCGTTACTCAGGCTGTAGGCGATCTGCACGGTGGTGGGGGAATCGCCGCCCTCAAGCCATACGGCGGTCACGTTTGCCGGGGCCACAAGGGCGAAGGGGAGGCCTGTTTCCGCCGCGGAGGCGGGGATCGCAAGCGCAGAGAGCAGTATGAGAAGGACAAGGGCTATTGATAAAGATTTTTTCATTCAAGGCACCTTCCTTTCAGATTTTTCAGTCTTTACTCAGGTTAAGCGTGGTCATACCGTTGGTGAAGGAGAGGGAGACGCTGTAACCCTTTGAGTTCATGGCGTAGAAGGAGTATATGGTGTAGCCCGCTATGCTCTGGGTATTCTCGTTCACGTCCCTCGTGAAGCCCGCAGCCCTGAGCCGGGAGGCGTAGGCCTTCGCCTCATCGAGGGAGGAGTTCATCGCCATGAGGGTAACGCTTTCGCTGTCGGCAACGATCATGGGGTCCTTGAAATCAGGCCTCGGCACCTGCCGCGTAAGCTCGTTATCGGGCCATTCATTAAGCATCTGGGAGTCGCCGGAGCCGATCTCCGGGGGCTCGTAATCCTCAAAGCCCTCCATGCCCAGGAGCAGCTCGTCGATGCCCGCCTGGAATTCCTTCACGTCGAAGTCTTCAAGTTCACTAAGCGCGGCCTCATAGCTCGCCTTGTCCCGTGGGGACATGTTCGCCGTGGGGTCCAGCGCCTCATAATCCTTCTCCACCCACTTTTCATCGGAGAAAACGGCAGTCTGCGCGTTTTCGGGGTGCGTGAAATCGATCTCGGCGTCCGCGCTGTTTACCTTCAGCTCCACGTCACGGTAAAGAAGGTCATATTCCGCACCGTCGTTCAGCGCGTCGATGACGCCGTCATCCTCCAGGAACGTGTCATAAAGCTCTAAAAGCTCGTTTAGGGAAAGGCTGTCAAGGTCGGTACTGCCGTTCATAACTGACTTAAGCTTTTCCTGCTGGGGCGTCAGCGCCACGGTGTTGTCCTCCGGGGGCGTGTTCTCCCCCGGCCCAAAGAGGAAGCAGGAGCACAGTAAGAGGGCGGAGAAAGCTATGACGGCGCAAAGTATCATGAGCTTTTTCATTTTTTCACCACCTTCTCAATGTCCTTGATCCACAGCGTCATCATGTTGTCCCTGAGATCGCTGTAGATCTGGTAATCCGCCAGCGCGGGAGAACCGACGCCGGTCTTGCCGTTGCCCGCCAGGGGCCGGTTGGTCCAGCCCACGCCCAAGGGCGCGATAAGCGTATCGTGGGCGATCACCTCGTGGCTGTTCCACATGATGGCGGGATAGCGGTTGCCCTCCAGCATGGTGCCGGAGCAGTCCTCCTCCATCCTGCAGTCGGCGGTGTAGCTCGCTCCGGTGCCGCTGACTTTGAGAACACCGTCGTTCCACGGGCTGAGACCCAGCGCAAAGGTGACCTTGTGGGCAAGATTGAAGGCGGAAACGTCCTCCGCCCCGGTGAGGGGGACCGATTTCGTAAGCGTCGTGCCCACCGCGTTGCGCTTGTCAATGTAGATCTGGGCGTCGTTTATGGTAAGTATCTTGGTCAGCGTGGATTTTTCCTTTGCCGATTCGGGCCGGAGAGTGTATATCGTCTGCAATCTTTTGAAAATCGGGTTGGAATTGGCGAAAATGTTGGGGAAGTTCTGGTCGAAATTATCGAGATCGTGCCATATCTGAAGGGTGATCGTCCCCTCGTAAACGCCGCTCCAGTTGGTTGAGGTGTTGTCGCCGAAGCTGTCCACCCGCTCCATATCGACTTTGAGCCACTGGTACTGATTCGTTTCGATGCCAAAAAGCGTTTTGTGTTTCAGCTTTGAGTCGTTGACCTTCAGCTTCCACTTATTGCCGCCCCGCGCCTCCTCGGCTTTTTTCAGCCTTGCGTTGCACTCGCGGTAGAACATCTCAAGGAGGAGCTCGCGCTGCATCGCCTGCTCGGCGATCTCCTTTTCATTTTCCAGGCGCGTCCATTCCTCGGCGATATCCTTAGTGGCAAGAAACGCGTTGAGCGCGATATCCGCCCACTTTGTGCCGGTGATCAGCTTGACTGCCTCGCCGGAAAGCTGGCCGATGACGAAGCTTGCGGTGACCTCCCCAACCTCTTTGGCCCCGGTGTACATATCGTAAATGTCGGCGACCGTACCGAACCCGGCGACATTCAGCCCGATTCTGAGAGCCATGGCGGGATCGAAGCCCTTCAGGTGCTTCGCCTTTTCGATGACCGCTTTGGAGTAGCCCAGCGTGCCGCTGGTCATATCCATCTGCTTCATCACTTCTCTGATGATCTCGTCGATCTCATCGTTGGTCAGGGTGTCTCCGTTGGTCAGCTCGCCCTTAAACTTTGTCGTCCCCAGCTGGAATTCCACCTCGACCGCAAGATCCTTGTTCTCCCGGATGCGCGTGTAGTCCACGCCGGGAATGCGCCCGGGCTCTTTCATGGCGCGGGTCGTCCCGCTCAAAAAAAGGAGCGGAATGAGCATCAGCGCGGCAAGCAGGGCGGAAACGGGCCTTCTTATTTTTGCCATACCTTTCTCCTCTCTGCGAATAGGGCTCGCAAAAGTTTTTAATTTGCCAATAATATTCTATAAAATAAGCGCAAAACAAAAAAGTGCCGATGGTCATGACATTCGGCACTTTTTGCGCGTGTTCAATTCTGTCAGTCGGAGTCCTTTTTAACGAGGCGGTGCTCCATGGCATAGCGTGTCAGGTCGGCGCGGCTCACGCAAAAGGTTTTGTTAAGCAGCAGCGACACCATGTTTTTTACGGTGCCGGGCTGGAGGAACAGCCTCTCGGCGATCTCCTTGTTGGAGAGCCCGTTGCATATGTAGCCCAAAAGCTGAAGCTCCCGCTCGCTGAAATCCACCCGAATATGCGCGGCCTCCCGGCGGCGGAGCTCATTCATCGCCTCGCCGTCTATGACGCTGATGCCGTTCAGAATCGAGTGGAGCGCCATTCTGAGCTGCTCCGGGTCTATGGTTTTCAGGAGAAAGCCGTCGCACCCGGCTTTCAGGGCGGCATCCACCGTTTCACCGTCGTAAAACGTGGTGAGCGCCACGATACGCGTTTTCGGAAAGCGTTTTTTTATGATCGCCGCCGCCTCCGCCCCGGACATCACCGGCATCTGCATATCCATGAGCACGATGTCCGGCCTCTCCCTCTCGCAGAGCTCCACGGTCTCCTGCCCGTTTTCCGCTATGCCCGCGGTTTGGAATTCCTCCCAGCCGTCCACCGCCATTTTGAGCCCCGCCGTCAGAAGCGGGTGGTCATCCGCGATGAGGACCTTTATCTTCCGAGTCATACCGTTTTTCTCCATTTCACCTTTATTCCAAAGCCCCGCCCCTCCTGAGCGGTGAAGGTCAAGCTGCCCCCGGAGAGGGCCACGTTATCCTCCATGGTGCTGAGCCCGAAGCCCTTTTCAAACTCACCGTGAAAGCTGCCGCTATCGGAGATGGCGAGCGCCGCCCCGTCCTCCGAAAGCTGTGCGTCGATCTCGATCCTGTCGGCAAGGGAGTGGTCCAGCGTGTTGTGGTACGCCTCCTTCAGGATCCTTTCGATGAGCGGGTATTTATCCTTCAAAAACGGCGGCTCCTCACCGTCGATCCTTACCTCCACCGGGATCCGGCTCATGCGCGCGAAGTCGCTCAGAAGCTCCCGGAGGGAGCCGTACTCGTGCGCTTCACCGGCGTTTTTCGCCTTACGGCAGATCTCCAGCCCCTCACGGATGAGCTCCCGGTATCTTTCCGGATCAGTGTCCATGAGTTTAAGGCACATCTGGGAGATCGTATAGAGCTCCGTTATGGCGTGACCGGCGTCATCGTGGATAACCTGGGCTATGCGAAGTTGCTCGGCGTAATCGGTGAGCTCCTTGACCCTTACGGCATAGCTCTCCAGCTCGGCGTTGGATTTTTGAAGGCTCTCCACCAGCTGTGTGAGCTCCCGGCTCTTTTCCCGGCGCTCGCCCGTTATCCTTGCCTCCGCGGTGACGTCCGCCAGCATGACGGTGTAGCCCGCCACGGTGTTTTCACGCAGGATCGGCGAGGTCTGCCGCCGGAAGGCCCTGCCGGCGAAGCGGAAAACCCCGGTCTCGCCCTCAAAGCAGTCGGGGATAACGGATCGCAGCTTCGCGCCCTTTTTGACGAGATCAAAGGGCTCCCGGCGGTTGTGATCCAGTATGTACCCGTAGGAATCGGTGATGAAGACCGCGTCGGGAATGCTCCTGAACAGAAAATCCGCGTTCATCATGAGCCCTCCCGCAATGCGGAGACCGCCGCCCGCACCGAGGCGATGGTGCGCCGCGCTATCCGCAGGTTTTCCCGCAGCAGCGTTTCCGCCGCCGCGCCGCCCTTTCCGGCGGCTGTGAGATTCTCTTCTATCTCGCCGAAGGCGGCGGAGACCTCCTGCTGCGCCGCGGCGATACGCTCCTGCTTCTCCCTCAAGTCGGGGATCTCATACAGCGTGTCGAGATAGGCGTCGATATTGCGCTCTTTCTCCTCCAGCTCGGCTACGAGGCTGTTCTGCCGGGCGATCTCCTCCTCCAGCATGGAGCGTTCGGTCACCATATCGCTTATGTCCGTTGCCGTGACGAGAAGAAAGCCCTGCTCGCCCGTCGGCGTTACGGTGACAAGGACGTTTTTACCGTATGAGGTCGCCTCAAAGCTGTCCGGGGCCTCCTTCAATTTGGGGAGGATCGAGCTGATAACACCCCCAAACTCCTCCTCCGCGCCCCTGTTTGTATAGGTCACCTCGTCCCGCTCAGGGTCATAGACGAACAGCGCGCTGCGCGTCTCCCGCAGGGCCGTTTCGATGGACTGGGAAACGATGTCCACGTAGCGGTAACGAAATACCATAAGATAAAGGCAAAAGATCGAAACCGTCATGATGATGGGCATATAGTCCAGCTTGTCCACGCCGGAGATGGAGCGGATCAGAGATGCGGCGGCGGGCAGGATAGGATAAAGGGAGAAAACGATCAGCCGCTTGACTTTGTCCTTCCCGCTGCGAATGATATGTACCACCGAAACGATCCAACCGATGAACAGAGTTCCGTAAACGACAAGCAAACAGGGCAAAAACAGTTTTCCGTGCACGACCTGCTCACCCATCGTCAGCTTTTCGTAAAACAGGTGATGCGCGTTGTTTGTGCATATGATCAGGCTGACGATCCCCGCCATTGCCAGCAGCAGCGCTTTGAATGTGCGGCTTTCCGAGAATCTGTCATGCCCGGCAAGATAGAGGTTCCAGATAAGATAGGCGGAGGTGGCAAACGAGGTGCCGACAAGCTGATAATAAACCGCGAAAACGTAAAACCCGTTCACCGGGAAATACATATAGGCGATGCTTTCCAATAATCTGCCGGAAATCATGACCAGAAGTCCGATAACCACCACGGTAAACCATCGCCATATCGGGGTCGGCTGACGCTTTATGATCAGGCGAATGATAAATACGATGTGAAGCGGCAGATATACCGACTGCATAATGAGGTTAAGAATCCTATACCATTCCATAGAGCATACCCGGCACGACCGCTCCTTTAAGCAGCATACCCTTTTCCTTTCCGGCAGAACGGCGCTTCATTTCTGCACATGTATTTCTTTCAGTTTTTCTATTGCCAGCCCCGGATCCATTGTATGGAAAACCATAAAACCCGTTTCATCGTATCTGCAGGCGCTTGATGGATTATTTTTATCCTCTCCTCGCCGGTATGAAAATGCCAATAGCGATAGATATAACCGATCCAATAAAGACAATAACGAACGTCTTTATCAAATACATCATCGGAGTCGTCTTTAACCACACCACTGATTCGCAATAGTGATATGTCACTGATATGCCACTATTTTTTGCTTATATCATTTGGAATTGTTTCAAGGCAGCCTCTATAGCTTTTGCTTTCTCCTCTGGACATCCTGGTTGACGGGAATCCGGCGATTTTGGCTTATTGTAATTCTCCCGCTCGATAATTCCATGCCTCTGCTTTATCTGGGCGATATTCAGATTGGAGACATGGAAACCATAATGCTCCCGCACCCAATCCCGGATCTCATCGTAGGTCACTTTGCTTTCCGCACTGGTCAGATCCAACTCCTCCATATCGAACTGGACGTTGATATGGTGCTTTGCTCCAGAAAGTTTGGACAATAAACATACAGTCTCCACATGCACGGTCTGCGGGAACATGTCGACCGGTACGACGGTCTGCAGCGTGTAGCCGCCGGCCAGGAGGATCTTCAGGTCGCGGGCCAGCGTGGCGCTGTCGCAGGAAATGTAGACGAGGCGCTCCGGGGCAGCGGCGAGCAGGGCGTCCAGCAGCGCTTTGCCGCAGCCCCTGCGCGGCGGATCGACGATGACGGCATCGGCCCGGGCGCCCTCCCGGACCATGGCCGGGAAGAGTTCTTCGGCCCTGCCGCAGGTGAAGTCCGCATTCGTGATGCCGTTTCGGCGGGCGTTCTCGCGGGCATTGTCAACGGCGGCGGGGATGATCTCGATGCCGTGGACAAAGGCGGCGCGGCCGGCCAGGCTCAGGCCGATGGTCCCCACGCCGCAGTAGAGGTCCCAGAGATGCTCCGTGCCGGAAAGACCTGCCAGATCGCCAGCGGTGCGGTAGAGACGTTCGGTCCGGGCGGGGTTGACCTGGAAAAAGGAGAGCGGAGAGAGGCGGAACGAAAGTCCGCACAGATCTTCCGTGATATAGCCGGGACCGTACAGCGGAAGGATCTCCGTCCCCAGGATCACGTTGGTGCGTTCGCGGTTGATGGAAAGCGAGATGTCCGTCATGCCGGGGATCTCCCGCAGAGAGGAGACGAGCGCCGGCGCCGCAGGCAGGCGGCGGCCGTTCACGACCAGGCAGACCATGATCTCACCCGTTCTGACGGCGCGGCGGATGAGCAGATGGCGGACCAGACCGCGGCCGGTCTCTTCGTCGTACGAGGGGATGCCGTAGGTCTGCATGTGGTCCAGCACGCGCCGGACGATCGCGGCATCGCCCGGATCGCCCAGACAGCACTGCGGCTCCGGAACGATGCGGTGCGAGTGCACGGCGTAATAGCCAGCCGCGGGAAGGCCGGCCTTATCGGTGCCGACGGGCAGCTGGGTCTTGTTGCGGTAATACCAGGGATCCTCGGTCCCGAGGATGGGCTGCAGGGGCACTTCGGCGATCCCGCCGATGCGCTGCAGGTTGCGGAGCACTTTGCGCTCCTTGAAGCGCAGCTGGGCCTCATAGGAGAGCGCCTGCAGTTGGCAGCCCCCGCAGGGGCCGGCCGACGGGCAGCGCGGCTCGGTGCGGTCCGGGGAAGGCGTGATCAGACGGCGGATGCGGGCATAGCCGAAGCTTTTTCCGGCTTTGGTGATCAGCGCTTCCAGCACGTCGCCCGGGACGGCGCCCGGAATGAAGAGGGGGTAGCCGCCGGTGCGGCCGATCCCGGCTCCCTCTTCGGTCATATCGGTGATCTCGACGACAGCGATCTCGTTTTTTTCCGGCATGGGGAGGTTTCCTTTCCGGCGGGGCAAGACAAAGGCCGCAGGCCGGCCCGGAGGGGGCCGGCCTGCGGCCTTTGTCCCGGAACTTATGCGCGCGTTTCGGTGCGGCGCACGTTGGAATCGAGCGTTTTCTGGAAACCGAGCCAGCCGAAGCCGGTCGTTTCCGTGAACATTTCCGTCATGGTCTGCAGTTTGGCGTCGGTATTATCGGCAAAGTGCAGGGCTGCCGCTTCGATCAGCGCGGGCTTTTTGGGTGAGCCGAATTCAAACTCCCCGTGATGGGAGAGGATCAGGTGGCAGAGCTCGTTTTTGGTGACCTCCGGGAAATCCGGGATCCCGGCGCAGGCCTCGCTCACCATCTGGACGCCGATCACGATATGGCCCAGCAGCTGCCCGGCATCGGTATAATCGTTTTCCGGGAAGGCAGACAGTTCTTTCAGCTTGCCGATATCGTGCAGCATGGCGCCGGCCAGAAGCAGATCGCGGTTCAGCAGTTTGTACTGGCGGCAGTAGAAGTCGCAAAGCTCGGTCACGCGCAGCGTATGCTGCAGCAGACCGCCAGAAAAGCCGTGATGGATGGTCTTGGCGGCCGAATGCGCCTGAAACGCCTTGGAAAAGGCCGCGTCGTCCACGAAGAAGGACTGAAGCAGCAATCGGAGTTTTTCGTGGCTGACGCTGCGGATGTAGGACAGCAGCGACTGATACATCTCTTCGATGGGATAGGGGCTGACCGGCAGGAAATCGGAAACGCGGTATTCCCCGGGCGAGGCCACGCGGATGCGGCGGATGTTCAGCTGATTGGTGTTCTGGTAGCGGACGACCTCGCCGTCGATCTTGATATACTGCATGGCTTCGAAATGATCGATGCCGGAACTGAGATCCCATACCTTGCCGTCCGCCGTGCCGGTCTTGTCCTGCAGCGTCAGGGAATAGTAGCTGCGGCCGGTCTTGGTCTTGCCGACGGTCTTGTTTTTGCAGAGATAGATGTCGCTGATGCGGTCGCCTTCGCGCCAGCTTTCGATGAATTGCATAAAAGCTTCCTTTCCGAATGGGAGAAGATCGTCCGGTGATCCGGGGACCGGGTCACCGCGTGGTGATACGGATATCCAGCGTCATTTCTCGGTATTCCTGGCCGCCCGGTCCGCCCGGCCGCAGGAACGTCACGCGCACGGTCTGTTCCGTGCTGATCGCCCGCAGGAAATTCTGCAGGTCGGCTGTGGAGGCGATGGGGCTGGTCCCGAGCTGAGTGAGGATATCGCCGCTCTGCAGGCCTCCGGTCATGGCCGGGCTGTCCTCCGCGCAGGAAAGGATGTACAGCCCGCCGGTCACGGTCTCCGTTCTCAGTTCGTCCGGGAGCGGGACGCCGGCGATGCCCAGCAGCCCCACGGAGCGGCCGTTGCTGATGCTCTCCAGATTGGCGCGCAGCTGCGAGATGCCGATCGCGGTGATGAGGCTGTTGTCATTGTAGCTGCGGTCGATCCAGCCGATGAGATCGCCGTCCAGGTCGAACAGGACGCCCTGGCAGGGCGTGGCCCCGTAGATATTGGTATACAGGATCCGGTAGCTGCCGTCAACGGCGGGCACGTCGTTGCGGACGTAGGTGACGGTGCCGGTGCCGAAGGATCCGACGAAGCCCTGCGGCGCGCCGAGCGCGATCACGGGCGTTCCGATGGTGATATCCTGCGAGGAGGCCGGCGGCGCGATGCTCAGCGTCCGGAGGAAGTCCGGCGGGAGGGCGTCGGTCAGGACGGAGATGGCCGCGAGGCCGTCGGTGCGGTCCGTGCCCTTGATGATCGCGCTCTGAACGCTGCCGTCCGGGAAGGTGACTTCCAGCGTGCTGTCCTCCGAAAGCAGGGTGATGTTGGGCGCCGGTGCCAGGATCACGATCTCCTGGGAGGTGGCGGCGATGATCACGCCGAACGTGCTGGTATCCGAAAGGTATTCGGCATTGAAGATGTCCACGGAGCGGTTCGTGGCCGTCACGGTCACGATGCTGCGGCTCAGTTTCTGCGTGATCTGGCGGATCGCTTCGGAGTAGGCTTTATAGTCGGCGCCGCCGGGCAGCTCGCGGGGCAGCTCTTTTTCCAGCCATTCGCGCAGGTAGGCTTCCAGTTCGCGGGAGTCGATCACGGAAGGGGGCAGATCCGCCCGCTGCGTTTCCGTCGGAAAGACGACGGGTTCCGATTCCCGCGGCTCATGCGGTTTGAAAAGCCGGCTGCCCAGATAAAAACAGGCAGACGAAACCAGGCCGAAGACCACGGCCAGCGCCAGGGTCGTCAGCAGCTTCTTCCAGAAAGCACCGGCTCCTTTCTTCTGGAGGAGCGTTTCCCGGATAAAGGGATCTTTTTCAGCGGAAGGCGAGCCTCCCGGGTTTTCATTAGGCATCGGAGACCTCCTGTCTCACCTTTCCCTCTTCATCATCCCTATTAAAGCACAAGACGGGAAAAAAGTCCAACAGAATTACAAAACGGAAAGAGGGCCCGAAGGAAGCGGGAAAACGCAAAAAAGACTGTTTTTCGCGGAGAAGCTGTGTTATACTTAAAAGAACCTTTGGGGAGGAAGCCTATGATCTTCGACACTCACGCCCATTATGACGACGCCCGTTTCGACGGGGACCGCGGCGAACTGCTGAGGCAGCTCCCGGAGCGGGGCGTCGGCTGTGTGCTCAACTGCGGCGCGTCGCTGGCGTCTTCGGCGGCGGGCCGGGAACTGGCCGCCCGGTACCCGCATGTGTTCTTTGCGGCGGGCGTCCACCCGGACGAAGCGGCGCAGCCGGAAGCACTGGGCGAAACGGAGGCGCTCGCGCGGCTGCGTTTTCTGCTGGCCGATCCCAAAGCGGCGGCCGTCGGCGAGATCGGGCTGGACCGGCACGGAGAGTATCCGGACAAAACGTCCGGGGCGCTGCAGGAAAAGTGGTTCCGGCTGCAGCTGCGGCTGGCGCGCGGGCTCAAAAAGCCGGTGATCGTCCACAGCCGCGAGGCAGCTGCCGATACCCTGCGCATCCTGCGGGAGGAGGGCGGACCGGAGATCCGCGCGGTCCTGCACTGTTTTTCCTATGAGAAAGAGATGGCCCGCCGCTTTCTGGACCTGGGGTATTATCTGGGCGTGGGCGGTGTGGTCACGTACAAAAACGGACGCAAGCTGAAGGAGGTCGTGCAGTATATGCCGGCCGACCGCCTGCTGCTGGAGACGGACTGCCCGTATCTGGCGCCGGAACCGTTCCGCGGCCGGCGCAACTGGTCGCTGTATCTGCGCTATGTCGTCGCGGAGATCGCGGCGCTGCGGCAGATCTCCGCCGAAGAGGTCGAAGCGGTGACGCTCGAAAATGCGCAGCGCTTCTTTGGGATCAGGGCTCCGGGAGCCCCGTCAGGAGAGATCGTATGAAGCCGTATCTGGCCAATGCACTGCAGACCAAAGCGGTGGCGCAGAGCCACGGGATCAGCGCGCAGAAGCGCTACGGGCAGAATTTCCTGATCGATCCGGCCGTACCGGAGCGTATCGTGGAGGCCGCCGGGATCGGTCCGGACGATTTCGTGCTGGAGATCGGGCCCGGTATCGGAACGCTCACACAGTATCTGGCGGAGGCCGCCGGACGGGTCACGGCCGTAGAGATCGACCGGAACCTGCTGCCGGTGCTCGCGGACACCTTAAGTTTCTGGGACAATGTGACGATCCGCTGCGGAGACATCTTAAAGACCGATCTGCAGGCGCTGGCGGACGAGGAAAACGGCGGCCGGCCCATGAAAGTGGTCTCCAACCTCCCGTACTATATCACGACACCGATCCTGATGATGCTGCTGGAGAGCAGCGCCCCCATTTCTTCCGTTACGGCCATGATGCAGGAGGAGGTGGCGGACCGTATCTGTGCTTCGCCGGGCAGCAGGATCTACGGCGCCCTTTCGCCGGCCGTGCAGTATTTTGCGGAGCCGGTCACGGTCATGCGGGTGCCGCCTTCGGCGTTTTTGCCGCAGCCGGGCGTGAGCAGCGTGGTGCTGCATCTGGCGCGGCGCAAAGAGCCTGCCGTTAAAACGGCCGACAGGGAGCGCCTGTTCGCCGTGATCCGCGCCGCTTTTCTGCAGCGGCGCAAGACCCTTCCGAACGCGCTGGCAGGCTATGCGCCGCTGGGCGTCTCGCGCGAAGCGGCCGCGGCAGCGCTGGAGAAGATGGGACTTTCGCCGCAGCTGCGGGGCGAGATGCTCTCGCTGGAAGAGTTTGCCCGGCTCAGCGACCTGCTGATCCCGGCCCATACCAAGAACGGAGAACAGACGACGTGAGAGAAGAACAGAGCGAAGACGTGCTCGTAGAACGGGAGGTCCGGCGGCACAGCCTGATCCGGAGACTGCTGATCATCGGGGGGATCCTGATCGTCCTGGGGATCGCGGCCTTTCTGTGGGTCCGTTCGCGCAGAAGAGTCTATACGGAAGCCGAGCTTATTCGGAAGACCGATCAGAGCGCGGCAGCCTCGGTCTATACCGGCTTCGCGGGCGGCGTGCTGCGCTGCTCGCCGGGCGGGCTCGCACTCGTGGGAGCCGACGGGCATCAGCTGTGGAACAGCGGCCATTCGATGGATTCCCCTTCCGTCACGGTGCAGGAGGGGTTCGGCGTCGCCGCCGATCTGCTCGGCTATCAGGCGGTGATCTTTGATAAAAACGGGGTGACGGGGCGCATCACGACCAACGAGCCCATCCATAACGCAGCCGTCTCCTCGCACGGGGTGACGGCGCTGGTCCTCGACAGCGAGCAGAGCAGCCGCATCGTCCTGTTCGACAAAACGGGGCGTCAGCTGGAGATCACGGTCTCGCTCTCCATGTCGGTGAGCGGCTATCCGCTGGATCTGGCCCTTTCGCCGGAAGGCACCGGCCTGGTCGTTTCGGCGGTCTCCTCGACCTCCGGCGCGCTGCGCAGCCAGATCGTTTTCTACAATTTTTCGGTCGGCAAGGGCGAAAGCAACCGCCTGGTCGGCTATTTCGAATATGACGGCGTCCTTTTCCCGGAGGTCGCGTATCTGAGCGACAAACGGGTGGCTGCGATCGGCGAAGACCGGATCGTCTTTTTCTCGCTGAACAACGAGGCCGATCCGGAACGCCTGAAAGAGGTGTCCCTGAGCGCGCAGATCCAGTCGGTGAGCCGCGGGAGCGGCCATCTGGCGCTGGTGCAGCCGGCTTCCGGCGGCAGCCAGTCGCAGCTGCTGGTCTTTGACGCAGGCGGCAGCGAACTGTTCAAGGCAACGATCCCGGACGTCAGCCTGCGGACGACGGCGGGGCCGGAGTATGTGCTCATGGTCACGGACAGCGGCCTGAAGCTGTGGGATTATTCCGGACGCCTGCGCTTTGACGGGAAACTCACCTATCCCGGGCAGGAAGTCTTTGCCCTGGACAGCCGCACGCTGCTACAGTTCGACGGCGCGGCCGTCGTGGGATACCGGCTGAAATAAAAAAAGCGCCCGGAAACAGCCGGGCAGAAAAAAGCCCCCGGAGGGGGCGTCAGGGCAGGAGATCCTGCGGCGTTACGGAAGGATCCAGCGCCAGATGTGCGTTGGTATAGCGGGGATCGCCCGTGACTTCGCGTCCGAACCAGGCGGGCGGGACAAAAGCCTCCGCCTCTTCGACAGAGGGAAATTCCACTTCCACGTAGCGCAGCCCCGAAAGATTGCCGCAGAACAGATCCAGTTCCGCGGTGTAGGGACCCAGCGGGATCCGGCAGCGGTCCTTTTCCAGCACGCGGCCGTCGCATTTGGGCAGCAGGTGTTCGAAGGCGCTGCGCGTGAGCGGGAATTCCGTTTCTTCCCGGGCCAGAAGGCCCGGACCCTTGCAGGTGAGCACGTAGCTGTCTCCGTCGCGGCGGATGCGCACGGTGGGATGCACGGCCAGATAGGCCTGCGTCAGGTGCCGGCGGGGGCACGTTTCCCAGCCCGGCGGAAGAGCCGCGACCAGAAATTTGCGTTCGATCTCCATCGTTCCTCCTTTACGGGAGCTTTCCGGCCGCCGTTTGGTGGCGCGCTCCCGGAAAGAGCATAACACCGGACAGGAAGGCCTGTCAAGAAAGGAAACCATGTCCAAGCAAGCTTCCGGCGGCGATGAACGGACCGCCAGGATCCTGGCTCTCCTCGACGGAGCCTACGGGACCGATCTCCGCTGTTTTCTGGATTATGAGCCGCAGCAGCCCTGGCAGCTCCTTGTTTCGGTGATCCTGAGCGCCCAGTGCACGGACGCGCGGGTCAATCAGGTGACGCCGGCGCTGTTCGCCGCCTGGCCGAGCGTGGAGGCGATGGCCGAAGCGCCGCTGGAGGAACTGGAGAAAGCCATCTATGCCACGGGCTTCTATCACAGCAAGGCCAAAAACATCCGCGAGTGCTGCCGCAGGCTCCGCGACGAGTTCGGCGGGCAGGTGCCTTCCGATATCGAATCGCTGACCTCCCTGCCGGGCGTGGGCCGCAAGACCGCCAACGTGATCCGCGGGAACGTCTACGGGGAGCCCAGCGTGGTCGTGGATACCCATGTGAAGCGCATCGCGGCGCGCCTGGGATTCACGCGCGAGACCGACCCGGTCAAAGTGGAAAAAGACCTCATGGAGGCGCTGCCGGAGGACCACTGGATCCTCTGCAATCTGCAGCTCATCACACTGGGCCGCAGTCTCTGCCAGTCACAGCGGCCGCGCTGCGGCGAGTGCTTCCTGCGGGAGGAGTGCCCCTCGGCGGGGAGTTTTGATAAAAAGAAAAAAACGCAGACAAAAGCGGAGGAATGACATGTTCGATTTCAGCGACAAGAAGAAAAGCAGAGTGCTGGTGATCATCGTGGTGGTGATCATCGTGATCGCGATGGTCCTGCCGACGGCTTACAGCCTGATCGCGGCGCTGCTGTGATGCCCATGAATATCGTGCTGCTGGAGCCGGAGATCCCCGGCAACACCGGGAATATCGGACGGACCTGCGTCTCCACCGGGACCAGGCTCCATCTGATCCGGCCGCTGGGCTTTCGCCTGGACGAAAAGGAGATCCGCCGCGCCGGGCTGGACTACTGGCCCCGGCTCGACGTGACCGTCTACGACAGTTACGAGGACTTTCTGGCGGAGAACCCGGGGGCGGTCATCTATCTGGCCACGACCAAGGCGCGGCGCGTCTATACCGAGGTCTCCTACGGCCCGGACGATTACCTTCTGTTCGGGAAGGAGAGCGCCGGGATCCCGGAGGAGATCCTGCTGGAAAACGCGGAGCGCTGCGTGCGCATCCCCATGGTGCCGGACAACCGCTCGCTGAACCTCAGCTGCAGCGCCGCCGTGATGCTCTACGAAGCCCTGCGGCAGAACGGTTTTCCGGGACTGGAGCGGGAGGGGCAGCTGCACCGGCACCGCTGGGAGGAAGCAGCCCCGGCTTTTGGACAAAATGCGATAAAATCCTGAGAAAACACTTGCATTTTACGGCAAGGCAGGGTAAAATGACAACTTGCATGAGGCTCGCCGAAGAGCCCGGCTGACACAGGAGGAAGAACATGAGCCAGGAAAAAATGGATCGGTATAAAGAGTTTAAGCAGAACCGCAAGGCCGAACTGGAAAAGGAAAAGAAGAGAAAGACTCTGATCAAGTGGCTGTGGATCGCCGCCGGCGGGCTGGCCGCCGTAGCCCTGATCGTAGCGCTGACCATCACCGGGATCAATTCCTACCGGCAGTGGCAGAATGCCCGTCCCAACTACGACCGCACGGCCGGCGTGATCAGTGACGTCGCCGGTGTTCTGGAGACCGAAGCTCCTACCGAAGCCCCTACCGAGGCTCCTTCCGAAGAAGCCAGCGAGCCCGCAACGGAGGGCACTTCCGCAGCGCCCACTTCCGCGGCTCCTACCGCCGCCCCTACGGCCAACTGACGGGGATCAGGCACCTTTGATATGTACCATGCAAAAGCCGGAGCGGAAATGGCGCCCCGGCTTTTGACGATTATCCGGCCGGAAGCCGCCCTGCCGCAGGAAACGGGCAGGCGCCGGCGGGACACCGCACCGATCGGGGCCCGTCAGGGGGACGGGACGAAGGGAGAAAACCATGGCAGAAGACAAGAAACTGGTCAAGGCGATCACTCCGCGCAGCGAGGATTTTGCGCAGTGGTACACCGACGTAGTCAAAAAGGCGGAGCTGGTGGAATACGCCAGCGTCAAGGGCTGCATGATCATGAAGCCCGCCGGCTATGCGATCTGGGAAAACGTGATGCACGAGCTGGACGCCCGCTTCAAAGCGACGGGCGTGGAAAACGTGGCCATGCCGCTGTTCATCCCGGAAAGCCTGCTGCAGAAGGAAAAGGACCACGTCGAGGGCTTTGCGCCCGAAGTGGCCTGGGTCACGCAGGGCGGCACGGAAAAGCTGCAGGAGCGGCTGTGTGTGCGTCCCACCTCCGAGACCCTGTTCTGCGAGCTGTACAGCGGCATCATCCAGTCCTACCGCGACCTGCCCAAACTGTATAATCAGTGGTGTTCGGTCGTGCGCTGGGAAAAGACGACCCGTCCCTTCCTCAGAAGCCGCGAATTCCTGTGGCAGGAAGGCCACACGATGCACGCCACCGCGGAAGAGGCGCGCGAGGAGACCGTGCGCATGCTGAACGTATACGCCGAATTCCACGAAAAGGACCTGGCCATCCCGGTCATCCGCGGCGCCAAGACGCCTTCCGACAAGTTCGCCGGTGCGGAGGACACCTACGCCATCGAAGCGATGATGCATGACGGAAAGGCTCTGCAGGCAGGCACGTCCCACTATTTCGGCGACGGCTTTGCCAAGGCCTTCAACATCACCTACACGGCCAAGGACAATACCCTGTGCTATCCGTTCCAGACTTCCTGGGGCTGCACGACCCGCATGATCGGCGGCATCATCATGACGCATGGAGACGACAACGGTCTGGTGCTTCCGCCCGCCGTGGCTCCGATCCAGATCGTCGTGATCCCGATCGCCATGCACAAGAGCCCGGTCGTTCTGGAAAAGGCCACC
>JAGDDE010000002.1 GCA_017958185.1 Lachnospiraceae bacterium
AGTTCGAACAGAAGTCCCGGGGACGCAGCGCAGAAACGGAGGCCGCCCTTGCCGGCCGGATGATGGACATCTTTGCGGAAATGGGCGCCGTGAAAGATGCCGATCCTGCTTCCGATGAAGTTCAGGACCTGGTCCGGAAACTGCAGGGCTTCATCACGGACAACTACTACACCTGCACCAAAGAGATCCTGTCCGGTCTCGGCCGGGCCTATGCCGCAGGCGGCGGATTCACACAGAATATCGATCGGGCAGGCGGAACGGGGACCGCCCGGTTTGCCGCCGCTGCCATAGACGTTTTCTGCGGAAAGTAGCGATTTTTCGCGCCAATCGCCGTCGGGGGTCAAACTGCTGACGGTACGATCGTCATTTTGGATCTGCCGGGGTAAGGGAAATGGACAAGACAGAAGAAAAAGCGATCTTCGAACGCGCGACGCAACAGCTCGACCTTTACGTGCCGCTGCTTCTCAAAGCCGGTTTGGACGGCGAAGCAGAAGCATTCCTTCAGCCGGGCGGCCAGTACGTAAGATTCGCGCTCAAAGAGTTTATAAGAGAACTGCTCGACGAGCTCATAAAGCCGGTCGGGGAATGGACAAAGGATCCTTTTTATATCGATATGGATCCGGTATACGAGACGGTAAAGCGGGAGCTTGCGGAGCATTTCGAGGTCAGCCACGGGCTTGAGGGATATATTTTTTCGGAGTTCGTGCACGTGAAGATCAGCGATATCCTGTCGTTCATGCTACTCCGGGGACACCATGCCTTCTCGATCGTCGGGATCCGTGTCGACGGCTGCCCGGATGACCTGGACGAGGACTGGATGGGGACCGTTGCGGAGGAAACGAACGACGAACTGCTCGCCTGCCGGGCAAACGGCGACTGCGAGAGATGCTCCGCCTACTTTTTCCCGGATCAGGCGGCAGAATTCTGCCGCGTCGCCGAAGCGATCTACGACAACATCGGCCGCTTCACGGAGATGGCGGAAGAAAAGGCGCGGGCGGAGCGAGAAAAGTACGGCCTGTGACACGCTTCGGACTTTGCTGCAAAGCAGAGCCAGCCCGCTCCCGCTACAGCACGATCCGGATCCGCGTGCCCAGTGATTCGCGGGAAACGATCTCAAAGTAGCCGCCGTGCTTGTCGACGATCCATTTGGCAATGGAAAGCCCCAGGCCGGTGCCTTCAAAACTGCGGGCCTCGTCGGCGCGGTAAAAACGTTCGAACATGTGCTCCACGTCGGCCTGCGCCATGCCTATGCCGCAATCCTGCACCTGCAGGTAGGGCCGGCCGTCCCGCCGGCCGCTCTCCAGAAGGATCTCGTCCCCTTCCCGGGTGTATTTGGCTGCGTTATCCAAAAGGATCCGCACGGCCTGTTTCAGCAGTCCCGGATCTGCCATGACCGTGGTTTTTTCCTCCGGCTGCTTCAGCCGGTAAATATGCTTTTCATCGATCATGACGGATTCTTCGTACGCTTCCCGCATCAGATCGCTGATATCCACCGTTTCCTTCTGCAGCTGCGTGCGGCCGCTGTCGCCCCGCGCCAGAAACAGAAGCTGCTCCACCAGGTGCTGCATGCGTCCGGTCTCCGTGCGGATGGCCGCGATCGATTCATTCAGCACCTTTTCATCGTTTTTGCCCCAGCGTTCCAGCATGTCCGCATACCCGCCGAT
>JAGDDE010000049.1 GCA_017958185.1 Lachnospiraceae bacterium
AGGAAGCCGTACAGCAGCATCACGGCGCCGCCGTAGGCCAGGAAACGGATCCCCGTAAACGCGTAGGCCAGAAGCAGCGCGATGCCCGCGATCAGGCCGATCAGCACGGCCTGGGACAGCATCTGCGAGTTGTACTGGGTCGTGCCTTCGGTCAGGTAAAGGAACAGGCAGCCGCCGGCCAGCAGGCAGGAAACGATCGCCAGGTAGAACGCCGGCTTTTTGAAAATGCTTGAATAATCGGCAAACATGACGTCTCTCCTTTCCTTACTGCGCGTTGCGTTTTTCGAGGAACTGCGGGTATTCGATCATCTCGAGGGCGATATCGGACTCCACGTAGATGGTGATGCAGTCGATCATGGGCGCGTTGGCCTGGAAGGTGCCGGCGCCGTAGTTGTAGGTGTTGTTGGTCGTGAAGCGGACCACGTTTTTGCCTTCCTGCAGATGGAACTTGTAGGAAATGATCACGTCCGCGAACGGGGTCTTCTCGCCGTCGGGGTCGTTCTCTTTCTCCGTGTTCGGATCGGGCAGCCGCAGAGGCAGTTCGTACAGGAAGTTGCTCTCTTCTCCCACGTCGCCGTTCTCATCTACCACCGGGTTGATGTCGATGCGGTACGTTTCCGGCGTCAGCGGGTTGTACATCAGCTTGCGGAACTCCGAGGAGACGCGCATCTCGAGCACGGCATCCTTCACTTCCTTGGAGGCGATGATCTCGAATTCGATGTAGGCTCCCTTATAGTACATGCCGGCCACATAGTAGTCGTTGCTGACCCACTCGTCGCCCTCGCCCTTGCCCTGGCCGATCTTGGTGAAGTCAAAGATCATGGCTTCCTCGGCCAGCTCGACGGAAGAACCCACGCCGTGCTTGCCGGCAAGATTGACCAGTTCGGCCTCGAAGACCGTACCGACCAGGATGCGGGCGTAGATGGTGGTATCCTCCAGCAGAACGCTTTCGGCGTCGTAAGACTTGGTGCAGGCCGGATCGGTGAACCAGCCGCGGAACAGCTGGCCGGAGCCCAGGGAAGGATCGGCGGGCATCCGGGCAGCGCCCAGCGCCTCGCCCTTGTCGATCTCGATCTCGCGGTAGTTGCCGCTCATGCCCAGACCCGGCGCGTTGTAATTGAAGCTGACCTTGATGGTGCCGCCCACGTCCACCTGCTCCAGCCATCCGGCGTACAGCACGCGGTCCGCGACGATCAGGTCATCTTCAAAGTTGAACGCTTCGGTGGTCTGCGCCGTGGTGTACCAGCCGGTGAAGAGGTAGCCTTCGCGTTCGGGGTTGGCCGGACGGGCCAGCTTGCCGCGGTATTCGATGCTCTGCGCCGCCGGAGCCGCCGCCGCGTTCTCGTAGTTCAGATCGAAGGTCACGGCATAGGAGTTGATGTTCCACTTGGCATAGACGGTCATGTCGTCGGCGACCTTCGTCAGGTCGACCGCCTTGGTCAGGGCCGCGTCTTCATACCAGACCGCATCCAGCGTGTAGCCTTCACGTTCAATGGCCGGAATCTGCGCCGCGGGAGCATCGACCGGAACGTCCACGGTCACTTTTTCCATGCCGCGTTCGTTGGGATCAAAGGTCACCGCGTAGTGCGTGCGGGTCCACTTGGCATACAGCGTCATGTCGTTTTCGATGCCCTGAGACAGATCGTAGGGCGCATCGGTCTCGGAAGGGAAAGACTTGGTATACCAGCCGTCAAACGCGTAGCGGGCGCGGGTCAGATCCAGATCTTCCGGGACGGTGATCGGCTGCTCCACCGGAGCATTGACCGTCACGGCTTCCGGAGCGCCGGTATAGTTTAAGTTGAACGTCAGCTTGGCGGAGGACTTACTCCAGCCGGCGTAAATGGTCATGGGGGCATTCACCGGGGTGCTGAAGTTGAACGGCTTGGTGTATGCCGCATCCGTAAACCACCCCAGGAAGGTATAGACGTCAGAGACCGGGTCCGCGGGCTGTTCCACCCGCGTGCCGTCTGCGACCAGAACAGTCTGGCCGGGCGTGCCGTCATTGTATTTAAAAGTGATCACATTGGCCGTCTTCGTCCAGTGCGCGAACACTTCCGTGTCGGCATTTATGGCCTGTTCCGAGTTAAAGGGCGTATCTCCGTCATAGTCGGCAAACCAGCCGGCGAAGGAATAGCCCTGACGGGAAGGAGACGCCGGGATCCTGGCCTTTTCGCCGGGGAGCACTTCCTGTACGGTCTCCCGGCCGCCGACATAATTATCAAAAAATGTCACTTTGTAGACACTTTTTGTGTTCGGCTGCTCCTCCGGACCGTTTCCGCAGGACGAAAGAGCCCCGCAGAGACAGGCGGTGAGCAGCAGCGAAAGAAAGATCATGACTGCTTTCTTCATAGATTTCTCCTTAAAAAGGTGTCCGACGCGCGAGGTGAGAGCCTCGCGCGCCGGAATCTTGTTCCAACTATCGATGGTCGATAGCTCCTACAGCCGTATCAATTTTCTGAATGTTCCACAAAAAGTCGATACCGTCTTTTAGGAATTAGTTTTCTTTTTTCTTACGGGTGAAGGCCAGAGCGCCTACGCCGCCGAGAGCGGCCAGACCGCTCACCAGACCGATGGTGCCGGTCACAGCGGAGGCATCCTTGCCGTCTTTACCGGGAGCACCGCCGGTACCCGAAGGACCCTGCGGGCCGGTCGCGCCGGTAGCGCCCTGCTGGCCGCGGGCACCGTCGGCACCCTTTTCACCGGCAGGACCCTGTTCGCCCTGAGGACCCTGTTCGCCCTGGGCACCGGTATCGCCCTTGTCACCCTTTTCGCCCTTTTCACCCTGAGCGCCGTCGGCACCGTTCTTGATCACAAAGGTCTCGGTGAAGCCATCGGCGTAGGTGATGGTGTAGGTGTCTTCCAGGCCCTCGGAGGAGGACTTGACGATGGAGGCGATGCCGCCGTGGTTGGCAATGTCTTCGCCGGTGATCTTGATGCTGTCGGCGATGGTGTAGGTATTTCTGCCGCTGGTCACCGCAACCGTGAAGTTGTAGGTGCCGGCCTTGGAAGGAATACCGGTGATGGTTCCGTCAGCATTCAGCACAAGGCCTTCCGGCAGAGCGCCGTCCACAATCGCGAAGGTGGCATTTTCCAGATCGGTCTCGATCTTGCCGCTGTAGGCAGCGCCGGTCTCGGCGTCGTCGGTCGCAGCAGCCAGGATGGATTCCACGGTGATCCGGAAGCTGTTGGTCTTGGTGATCCAGCCGTCGAACGTGCCCTTCACGTTGAAGTTGAAGGTGCCGGCTTCGGTAGGCGTACCGGAGATGGCGCCGGTGTTCGCGTTGAGGGTCAGGCCGGCAGGCAGAGCGCCGCTGGCGATCTCATACTTCTGGGACAGGGTGTCGGCATCGTACTTCACGGAGGCGCTGAACGCAGTGCCCTGGGTAGCCGTCAGCTCGGTGTCGCCGACATAGTCGGTCAGCAGCAGGCCGTTGCGGCTGTGGCCCTGGTTGGCGTACTCGCTGTACATCTGCATGGCGCGCAGACGGACGATGTACCACTGGCTGTTGGACAGGTAGGAGGCCTGACCGGTCGTCGCATCGTCCTTGCCGATCATGACGCCGCCCTTGGCGCCGGTGAGCTCGTTGTCGACCTCGGCATCCCAGTGACCGGAAATGGCGTTGACGCCGCTGGTACCGGCAGCGGAGAAGTTGCCGCCCGGAGCGTGGTTATGGCCGGTACGGACCATCAGGTCTTCGCCGGAAACGCCGGACTGAGCTCCGTAGTAGTCAGGATGGAAGAAGAAGTTCTCGGCACCCCACTCGGTACGGGTCAGGAGGTCGCACATATTGTAGCTGACAGGGCAGACCACGGAGCCGATACGGGCAAACGCGCTCATGGCACCTTCAGCGCCGCCTTCCTGGATACCCATCTGGAAAGGCTTGATGTAAAGTTCGCGGATCGCCTGCTCGGACAGCCAGGCAAACAGGTCTTTGGAGTTACGGTTGGTCTCCTGATCGTTCAGGAACATGTGCTTCAGGTGGCAGCCAACGCCGGTGTCCTGAATGCCCTTGGCAACGGCAGCGGCGAAGATACCGGCCATCATGCCGTCCTGGGAATAGTACTCATTGTTGCGGCCGCTGAACGGAGTGCGGTGAGTGTTCACGGCGGGGTTCAGCCACTGCTCCTTGGCACTGTTCATGTTGTTGGAGTTCTTCAGCAGGCCCATGCTGGCGGTCACGACGCCCTGGCGGTAGCCGAGGTCGGTGTTCCAGGTGGAAGCGATGGTGGTGTTGCAGCACCAGCTGTAGGTACCGTTGAAGGAGGTCGGGCTATCGGCTACGCCGCCGGCCGGGATGCCCAGGTTGGCTACGGCGTTACCGTTGTTGCCGCCGCTCCAGCAGGCGGTGTAGATGTCGGTCCAGACCCACTGGTTCATGAACTTGGTCCAGACCTCTTCACCGGTCATACCGGCGAACTGACCGCTTTCGATCACGTCCTTGCTGTTGTAGTAGATGCCGGCCAGTTCGTTGAAGTAGATCCAGTCATCGCCGGCAGCTTCCATGGCGGCGCGCTGCGCAGCAGCGTCGGCCATCTGGCTCCAGGATTTCATCAGAGCGGAGATTTCCGCATCGTCTTCGACCCGGTAGGTGTCGGCTTCGCCTTCCTTGTTGTAGCCGGTGTTGCCCTTGAACAGGACGTCGGAGTACTTGTAGGAGCCTTCGTTGACGGCGCCTTCGACCTTCTCTGCGAACTGGGCGAAGTATTCGGCGTCATAAGCGGCTACGTTGGCATTTTCGCCACTGGTCACGAGCAGGTTGGCAGCAGAGAAGGCCGTCACATTGCCGTTGCGGCTGTTGGTGTTGACAGAGCCGCCCGCAGGGATGGCCGTACGAACGGTGTAGTTATTGTTGTTGTAGCGGATGTACGCACCGACCGCATAGGCCTTGGTGTTGTCGTACTGTTCGAAGGTAGGAAGGGTGATGTCCTTGGTTGCCTTGTACACGGAAGCGCCGTTGCGGAACACGTCGCCGGCCTTGTATTCCTGGACGGCGATGGCCGGAGCCTTCACATAGTCCTTGGTGAACTTATAGACATCCGTCGTTCCGGTAAAGCCGACCAGATCTCCCTCTTTGTAGAGAGCATTGTCGCCGATGTTGGCGTTGTAGAAGGCATACTGGAACTCATAAGTCTCCAGGTTGTAGTTCTCATAGTAGGCCATCAGAGCCAGGAACTCATCGCTGAACACCAGACCGCCGGTGACGGAGGTGCCGGAAAGCTTCTCGACTTCTTCAGGGTTGAACTCGCCTCTGGCGTGATCGACCTTGAACACATAGTAGTTGGTCGAGTTGGTGGCGGTATAGCCCGAATTATTGTCGGTCACCTTGACCACGGCGCCGGCACTGTAATTCGTGCTGGTGCTGAATTCGGGAACGTTCGTCACGGAGATGCCGTCGATCGAGACGACCGGAGCCTTCGGGAAGGTTTTTACGAAGTTGCTGCGGGACAGACGGACCATGTCTTCGCTGAACGCGTCAAGTTCTGCCCACAGGCTGCCTTCGGTCTTCTGACGCAGGCTGTAGTTGCGGCCGTTCTCGGCGCTGAACAGGTTCTGGATCAGGTTGTCGCTGAAGTCGTCCAGACCCAGGATGGCGTCGCCCGCGATCTTCAGGGTCGCGCCGCCCTCGGAGCCGTAGCAGTGGGAGTTGTCGGCAGCGTACAGGATGTAGTCGCCGGCATCGAGCACGTAAGCGCCCTTCACGCCGTCATGAGCGGCGCTGTCGCTGTAATACGCCATATCCTGAAGGTTGATGGTGACCTTCACGGTCTGGCTCGCGCCGGGGGCCAGCATGCGGGTCTTGGCATAACCGACCAGCTTGACAGCCAGTTTTTCCACGCCGGCAGTCGGATCGTACGGAGCCTGGCTGTAGATCTCAACGACCTTCTTGCCGGCTACCGCACCGGTGTTGGTGACCTTCGCGGAAACGGTGACGGTCTTGATCTTGGCGGGATTGCCTTCGGAGGAGGCGATATCCGCGGCGTTCAGAGTCTCATAGTTGACCTTGACGTCGCTGGTCTCGAAGGTGGTGTAGGACAGGCCGTAGCCGAACGGGTACACGACGTTGTCGGCATACCAGTTGGCGGCTTCCGCTTCGGCATCGCCCGGGGTGCCCATGGCCAGTTCCGCGCCGTCATAGGTCATGCGGCCGGCCAGGATCTCGGCGTATACGCTTTCGTAGTAGCCGTAGCCCAGGTAGATGTCTTCTTCGTAGTCGACGCCGTACAGGCCGTACGAGTTGTCGCCCTTGCTGTCCAGATAGCGGTTGGAACCGGCATCGTTCTGGACGTTGGCAATGGAGTTGTACCAGGTAGGATCCGCGGTGAAGTCTTTGTACCAGATATCCACGGTCCTGCCGGAAGGATTGATGGTGCCGTTCAGGATCTTGCACACGGCCTGATGGCCGGTGGTGCCGGTACGGCCGATGAACATGATGGCGTTGATGTCCTCATCTTCATTCAGGTTGTACATTTCCATGGCGTTGGAAGTGTTCAGCAGGACCACGATGCTCTGGCAGGTCTCTTTTGCCAGATCGATGAGCTTGAGCTCGGTCTCGCTCAGCATCAGGCTGTGCTTGACATCCTCGCCGTTGGCGTTTTTGGCCAGTCTCTTGTGGGTCCAGCCGCCGACGTTGATGGATTCATCCGCCAGTTCGGAAGTAGACACCGCAAGGTCGGAGCCTTCGGAGCCGCCGCGGGTCAGAACAACGATACCGACGGTGTTGTACATGCGGATATCGCCCGCTGTCACCGTGTTCAGGTTGTTCTCGTTCACGACGACCGGGTTGACGGTGAAGCCTTCATTGGCCAGATAGGTGGCCATATTGGCTCGTACACCGTTGTAGTTGGCGCCAAAGGAAGGGGCGGTGAAGACCGTGACTCTTTCATTGGACACCAGCGGAAGGACACCGTCGTTCTTCAGCAGAACCGCGCCTTCACCGGTCAGTTCTTCGTTGAGTTCTCTCGCTGCCTGAGTCGCCTCTTCCAACGTTGCGAAGGCCGGTTTCGATTTTACGTACTCCGTGCCGTTCGTAGCAAAGGCGGTCATGGAAGTGAAAGTGGCCAGCACCATCGCGAGGGCGATGACAACAGCCAGAACTCTTTCGAATCTCCTTGATCTTGTTGACATGTTACGACCTCCAAAAAAATTTATTTGGTATTTGCATTGTAATTATCCGGGAAGATTTTGTCAAGTGTCGCTCAATTGATTGACAAATTTTCAGATTCATGGTAGTATATGAGCAGATTCTTTCAGGATTTGGCACATCTTTTACACCTGAAAGCGTTTATGAAAAAAGAGAAGTGATTTGTATAAATATATATATTGTGCTATGACATTATTTTATTTTGCAACAGGAGAATCGCCATGCTTACTTTCCGCCAGAATGAGATCCTGGACTTCCTGCGCAGCCGCAAGCATGCCAAGATCGACGAGATCGCCAAACACATATTCGTCAGTGATACGACCGTCCGCCGCGAACTGAACGAGCTGAAGCGCCTGGGACTGATCGACCGCGATCACGGGGGCGCAGTCATCCTGGAGAATGCCGACGACATCTCCATCTCCGTACGCCAGATCCTGCGGCTGGACAACAAGGTGCAGATCGCGCAGATGGCGCAGCGCGAGCTCCCGGACTTCAAGACCGTCTTTCTGGACAACAGTTCTACGGCGCTCACGCTCGCGCAGCGCATGAACTTCAAGAACAAGACCGTGGTGACGAACGGGATCACGGCCGCCATGCAGCTGTCCCAGAAGAGCGATGTTAACGTCTATCTTCTCGGGGGAAAGCTGAATTATAATATCGGTACGCTGAACGGCAGCGCCACCGTGCAGGAGATCGAGCAGATGGAATTCAATCTCATGCTCTGCTCCTGCACCTCCTTCAATGCCCGCGGCTCGTATGAAAGTTCCGCCGACCAGCGGGACGTGAAGCGCGCCGCGCTGGCCAACAGCCGGTATAAGATCCTGCTGGTGGACGATACGAAGCTGAATGACAATGCGCTGTACCGGACGGCAAACCTGTCGGAATACGACGCGATCTATACCGATGCTTCCGATGAAGCGCTGGCCGGGCTGCGCCAGCTGCCCGGCATAAAGATCATAAACAGAAAGATTAATAGATTATAGAAAAGAACGGTAACGGGCCGCTTCTCGTGGGACAGCTGCCCGCAATAGGAAAACCGGAGCTTTGCAGCTCCGGTTTTCCTATTGCGGGTGGCCGGACTCGAACCGGCACGCCTTGGGGGCGAGGGATTTTAAGTCCCTTGCGTCTGCCTGTTCCGCCACACCCGCGCACGACCCGAATGGGACTCGAACCCACGACCTCCGCCGTGACAGGGCGGCGCTCTAACCAACTGAGCCATCGGGCCTTATTCTGTTGTACATGGACCTTCAGGGACTCGAACCCGGGACCGATCGGTTATGAGCCGACTGCTCTGACCAACTGAGCTAAAGGTCCTGAAACCCGCTCCGCCGCAGGCAGGGCGGGACCGGTGCCGGAAAAAACCGGCACCGATTATGGTATCACAAAACCCGTCACGGTGTCAACGGATTTTCTGACGGAACGGCCAGCGCCTCTTCGCCGCTGCTGCGCAGTTTCTGCAGCGCCCGCGCTTTGATGACCGTCCGGTAGTGTTCTTTCATATAGGGAAGGATGCCTGCATCGGCTTTCACGACACGGCCGTATTCGGAGAGCATGAGCGCGTAGACACTGAGCTTCTTTTTGGCCGAAGGTGCCGAAGAGATCACCAGATAGTACATGGCATTCCTGTCCGAATAATACAGGCTGCTGCGGATGGCGGACGGCGGTTCGGGAAGCGAGGCAACGCGCAGCAGATGGGCTTTATTGCCGAAGGCGAAGGCTGCGACCGGATCCGCCTCGGGACGGGGCTCCTTGCCGCTCTCCTCTTTTTTCTCCTCCGAGCGCCGTTCCACGAGCCGCAGGAGCCGTCGCACGGCTTCGGGCAGGTCGGCTTCGTTATCCACGACGTTTTCGGCGTTTCGTTCGCCCTCTTCCCCGCGGCCGTCCATCCGGGTCACGGTAATGGTCAGCTCTCCGTCCACGACAGAGGCCTCGACCATCAGCGGGCCTCCCATCTCAAAGCCGACTTCCTCTGCCGAGCGGTCCATCAGCTCATGGAAAAGCTGATGCGCCTCCGGGCTGCCGCTTGTCAGTTTTCGCAGCGTCAGATGGCGTTTGAGCAGATCGCTGCTCGTGAGCGTGCAGCGGATCTGATTGTAACTGATCCTCTCTATCTTCATCGTACAGCTCACTTTCACAAAACCGGCAGCCGAGATCGCTCAGCCGCCGGTTTCGATTTGATCAGCTCCCCGGAGGGAGCAGGGTCCTGCATCAGCCCTGTGCCAGCAGCTGCTCCAGCGCAGCCAGCCTCAGTGAAACACAGAGCACTTCCGCCGCCTGACGCAGTTCCCCGGCGGGAGGAAGCGTCGGTGCGATGCGGATATTGCTGTCATCGGGATCGATCCCGTAGGGATACGTGGCGCCGGGCCCGGTCATCACGACGCCGGCTTCCTTGCAGAGCGCCAGCGTGCGTTTGGCCAGTCCGGGCAGGGTAAACAGGGAAATAAAGTAACCGCCTTCCGGTCTCTGCCATCGGGCGATGCCTCTCGGCCCGATCTCCCGCTCCAGGATCTCCAGAACGGCGGCAAATTTGGGTGCGAGGATGCGGGCGTGGCGCTGCATGAGTGCCAGGGTGTGTTCTTTGTCCTGCAGATATCTCACGTGACGAAGCTGGTTGACCTTATCAAAGGAAATGATCTGCACGCCGATCAGTTTCAGCAGATAGCGAAGATTATCCTCGGAGGCGGCCATCACGGAGATGCCGGCGCCGGGGAAGGTGATCTTGGACGTGGAAGCGAATTCATAGACCATATCCGGATTCCCGGCCTCCCGGCAGAGAGACAGGATATCCGCAAACGGCTCGAACGGGCGGGAAAACTCGTGCACGCAGTACGCGTTGTCCCACATCAGTGCAAAGTCCGGCGCTGCGGGCTTCAGCGCGGCCATGCGGCGCACTGTTTCATCGGAATAGACGATCCCGTCCGGATTGGAGTACTTGGGCACACACCAGATGCCCTTGACCGAGGGATCCTTCACCCAGGCCTCCACGGCGTCCATGTCCGGTCCTTCCGGCGTCATGGGGATCGTGATCAATTCAAAGCCGAAACTTTCCGTGATGCGGAAATGCCGGTCATAGCCAGGCGCAGGGCAGAGCCAGCGGAGCGTCTCTTCGCGGCACCAGGGCTGCGGAGAATGCAGCAGGCCGTGCGTATAGCCCTTGGAGACGAGATCGTACATCAGCTGCAGCGAGGCGTTGCCCCCGATGAGGCATTCCTCCGGGCGGCATCCCAGAATATCCGCAAACAGCGCCTTGGCCGACGGGATCCCGCCGAGTTCGCCGTAGTTGCGCACGTCGGTCCCTTCGTCAAAACACTCGTCCGGGTCAGTCAGAACGGCGAGGAGGTCGGAGACCATATCCAGCTGGTCGCGGCCGGGTTTCCCGCGGGACATGTTGAGTTTCAGTCCCAGGGCTTTCTTCTGGTGAAACTGTTCCAGGACCGCGGCATATTCGCTCTGCAGTTCCCGGGCAGTCATTTCCTGATACGCTTTCATACGGCATCCCCTCCTTTCATCTGCGCGGACAGACCGCGGTCATGGGTGGTGCAAAACGGGGTAGCGAGACGCCAGGGCCGGATCTCAGCTGTTGGTGTAGTTATCGAAATATCCCTGGACCAGAACGACGGGGGTCCCCTTGTCGCCGGAACCGCTCGTAAGGTCGCAGAGCGAACCGATCAGATCGGTCAGCTGGCGCGGCGTGGTGCCTTCGGAAGCCATCTGTCCCACCAGATGGCCGGCTTTTTTGCGGATGCTTTCGGAAATGGCCTCTTTGAGCGCCTCTCCGGAAAGATCGCGGTAATCGTTGTCCGCCAGATATTTGAGTTTGAGTTCATTCGGTGTGCCGATGAGCCCGTCGGTATAGGCCGGCGATACGACCGGATCGGCCAGTTCCCAGATCTTCCCCTGCGGATCTTTGAAAGCGCCGTCCCCGTAGATCATGACTTCCACATGACGGCCGGTGGCCTTCAGGATGCGGGACTGGATATCCAGCACCAGCGGGCGGCACTCCCGCGGGAAGAGTTTAACGCGGTTTTCATCGGCTTTGTTGGAACCGAGGAGCCCGTAGCGTTCATTGCAGCCGCTGCCGTTCACCGGCGCGTTCAGGATCTCGTCCAGTCCCAGCACCGTCTTTGCGCCGGCAGCCTTCAGCAGCCGCTTGGTGCGCGCGCGGGTATGGATATCGCAGGTCAGGATGCAGTCCGCATACGGCAGGATCGCTTTGGGCTGATTGGCAAAGATCACTTCCGCTTCGGCGCCGCAGGCCGTGATCAGCGACATATAGTAGTCAACATAATCCACACCCGTGAAGGGATGCAGATTCACGCCGAACAGACGGCGGTACTGATCCAGCGTCAGCACGTCGGTATACGGATCCACACCGGCTTCGTCCAGTTTGTCCAGGCTGACGAGCTCATTGCCCACTTCGTCCGAAGGATAACTGAGCATGAGAACGACTTTTTTGGCGCCCAGCGCGATGCCGCGCAGACAGATGGCAAAACGGTTGCGGGACAGGATAGGGAAGATGACGCCCACTGTGCCGCCGCCGAGTTTCCGTCTGACATCTTCGGCGATATCGCCTACGGTGGCGTAGTTGCCCTGGGCACGCGCCACGACGGACTCCGTGACGGCGATCACATCGCGGTCGCGAAGGGAAAAGCCTTCGCTTTCCGCCGCCTTGAGGACACTGTCCGCTACAATGGCTGCCAGGTCATCGCCCTGGCGGATAATGGGGCAGCGAATGCCGCGGGATACTGTTCCGACTCTGCGTTCTTCTTTCATATACTCTCCTCTTCCGTTTCCGGACTTGCAAGGCTGCGCCTTCCGGCAGTGCATCCTTTTCGGCCCTGCCGATGGCAGCCGGCGCATCGCAGCGCGATGCACCCGTACATTATACGCGAATTCTGCCCCCTCTTCAACTGTTTTCCGCAGAAAACGCCTCGGTTTATGAACGTTTTTGCTCTTCCAGGACCACAAAGGGGCTCCTTCCCGACACGAAAACCGGGCAGCCGCGCAGCCGGCGGAACGAACTGCGCGCTTTGCGGGAGTTTTTTTGCGTGCCGGCTCATTTTCCGCTTGCACTTTTCTCCAAACATGCTATAATACCTCTCGCCGGGAAAAACCGGCATATCAGTTTCCGGGGTATTAGCTCAGCTGGGAGAGCGCCAGGTTCGCAATCTGGAGGTCAGGGGTTCGATCCCCCTATGCTCCACTCCGAAAACCCTTGTGCGGCAAGGGTTTCCGAAGCAAAAAGGGCCGAGTTACGTGAGTTACGTCAGGCCTCGAGAGATAACGGCAGGAAGTCAGACAGTGCGGTCGCGATCTTCCGGCCGTTTTCTTTTTTTGTCTTATTGTTGAAGTGGTAGAAGCTCTCGGAGGTCTGCGCGCTGGCGTGCCCGACCTGACTCTGGATGAGCGGCATCGGTAACTGATGATCCATCAGTTCGGTTACCACTGTTTTCCGGATCTTATGCAGACTCTTGAACTCCACACCGGCCCAGCGGCAGATACGCTTAAGCCGTGAGGCAAAGGAACCCTGCGTCATTGGCTCATCCTCCTCTTGTTGGAGAAGATGTAGCCGCCGTCCGGATTCAGCGCTCTGGCTGCCCGAAGGATCGCGCTGAGCACCTCGGGCGGGACCAGCACTCTCCGGTAGCTTCCCTTTCCTTTCGTCCCGTCCAGGACAGGATGGATGTAGCGGTCACCGTCCTTCTGGCTCGATACTCGCCTGCGGACAAGTATTTCGGAACAATCCTCCGAGATATCTTCCCAGCGCAGAGCCAGCAGTTCGCCGATCCGGAGTCCCGTCCAGAAGATCAGCCGGATCCCCAGATCAAT
>JAGDDE010000050.1 GCA_017958185.1 Lachnospiraceae bacterium
GGCACCGTACGACGCCGCCTGGTTCGAGGAAGAAAACTGGCGGCTGCGGATCCTCCCGGAACTCGGAAAGAAGCTGGATCCCGCCGATTTCGGCCGCATGAAGGAACTGATCGACGAGGTGCTTTCGGACGACCGCTACGCGGAGGGCCGCCGGCGCCTTCGCGATATCTGCTGGCAGAAGCGCGGACGCTCCGCCTGCGAGACCGTGGACTATCTGGAAACGGTGCTGGCAAAACAGGCGGCAGCGAAGGCGGACGCCGCAGCGGAGCAGAACGCCGCAGCGGAGAAGGAAGCCGATGCGGAGGTCTCCGAAACAGCAGCCGGTGACGGCGGAAAAGGCGCCGCGCCGCGGGAAGACCGGAAGGAGGCGGCCAAATGATCGGGACTGTGCTGTACAATATCATCGTCATGCCGCTCGAAATGGCGGTGGAACTTATCTATTCTTTCCTGTCCCGGCTGGGCGCGAGCCCCGGTATCGCCGTTTTAGGCGTGAGCCTGGCCGTCAATTTCCTGGTGCTGCCCCTGTATCAGAAATCCGATGCCCTGCAGGAAGCCGAGCGTGAAAAACAGAAGCAGATGAAGCCCTGGCTGGATCACATCAAGAAGACCTTCCGCGGGGATGAGCGCTTTATGATGCAGCAGACCTACTACCGGCAGCAGAACTATAAGCCGTATTACGTGCTGAAAGGTTCCGTTTCGCTGTTTTTGCAGATCCCGTTCTTTATCGCGGCGTATCATTTTCTTTCCAATCTGGCGGATTTCGAGGGCGCGCGCTTCCTGTTCCTGAGCGACCTTTCGCAGCCGGACGGTCTCATAAAACTGGGCAGCCTTTCCGTCAATCTGATGCCGCTGCTCATGACCGCCATCAATATCGTCTCGGGCATGATCTACACCCGCGGCTTCACTGTGAAGGAAAAGCTCCAGCTCTACGGCATGGCGCTCGTTTTCCTGGTGCTTCTGTACGCGAGCCCCTCCGGACTGGTCCTGTACTGGACCATGAATAATCTGTTCTCTCTGCTGAAGAACGTCTTCTTGAAACTGGTGAAGCATCCGGCGCAGGTCCTGGCGGCGCTGGCGGGCCTTGCCGGCGCGGGCCTGCTGGTCTTCATGGCCGTCACCGGGCGGCTCACCAGCGGCAAGCGCATCGCGGTGATCGGCCTGGCGGCCCTGCTGCTGCAGATCCCCTGGATCGTGATACTCCTGAAAAAGAAGAACTCCGCTTTTGCGGCCCGTCTGAAGGCGCCCGCAAAGCCGCTGCCCGATGCCCTGTTCTTCCTGGGCGCGCTGACGCTCACGGTGCTCCTGGGCATCGTCGTTCCTCTTTCCGTCATCAGTTCCTCTGCGGTGGAGTTTGCCTCCACGCACTACGGACCGGTCTGGCTCGTGGTCTATACGGCCTCCGTCTACGCCGGACTGTTCCTTCTGTGGTTCACCATCTTCTGGCTGCTCGGAGATCAGCGGGTAAAAAACTTCTTCACAGCCGCGCTCTGGGTGCTTTCCGGCGTCTGCCTGCTGGACTTCATGGTGTTCCCGGGCAGCTACGGACGGCTTTCGCCCACGCTGGTCTTTGATGCGATGTCGCCGGATCCGCGCCGGCTCGTGCTGCTGAATCTGGCAGTGGGCGCCGTGCTGGCAGCGGCCCTGCTTTTCGTGCTCCGGAAGTGGACGAAAGCCGTAAAGCCGGTCTACGGGCTCGTGCTGACGGGCCTGGCGGTACTGATCGTGACGAATTCCGTCGCCGTGGCGCAGAATCTGCGTGTCAACCATTACGAAGGCCCGCGGCAGGCGCACGAACAGACGCTGGCGGGAGAGTACGACAAGCTGCTTCACTTTTCGAAGGACGGGCAGAACGTGATCGTCATCATGCTGGACCGTGCCATCGGCGCCATGCTGCCGCATCTTCTGGAGGCCGACCCTTCCTTGAAAACGTCGCTGGACGGCTTTACCTTCTATCCGAACACGGTGTCCTTCGGCATGCACACGCTGTTTTCCACTCCGTCCATGTTCGGGGGCTACGATTATACGCCCTCGCGCATCGACGAACGCGCGGATGTCCCGCTGCGCGAAAAGCACAACGAGGCGCTGAAACTGCTGCCGGCCCTGTTCGGCAGCGCGGGCTCGTCCGTGACGGTCTGCGATCCGCCGTATGCCAACTACGCCTGGACGCCGGATCTGTCCATCTATGACGATATGCCGTATGTGACGGCCCGCAACCTTTCCGGGCAGTACATCTCGGAGTTTTTGGAAGACGGCTTCGACGAGGTCTACGAAGAGGCGCAACAGCATAATTTCATCTATTACAGCCTTATGCGCTGCGTGCCGGCCGGTATGCGCGCCACGGTCTACGACAACGGCAAGTATTTCAAAGCCTCCCAGGCCGACGTTTCCAAAAATGTGAGCATGGGCTTTCTGGAGGAGTACAGCACACTGCGGGTGCTGCCGTGGATCAGCGACACAAAGGCCGGGAGCAGCACCTTCCTGCTGTTCCAGAACGGAACGCCCCACGAGTATACCCGCCTGGCAGGCCCGGACTATGAACCCAGCCTCCGGCCCGTCACGGACCACCCGAACTTTGACGACGATACCGCACAGGAAGCCTTCGACGTGAACATGGCTTCCCTGCGGCGCATGGCTGCCTGGTTCAACTGGATGCGGGAAAACGGCGTCTGGGACAATACGCGCATTATTCTGGCGGGCGACCACGGGTATGAACTGAACGGCGCTCTGGAAGAGATGAACGTGCGCGATGAGTTCGATATCACCCTGTTCAATCCGCTGCTGCTCGTCAAGGATTTCGGAGCCGCCGGTTTTACGACGGATCAAACGTTCATGACGCTGGCGGACATCCCTTCCCTCGCGCTGGAGGGCATCGTGAAGGACCCGGTCAATCCCTTTACGGGGAACCCGGTGGACCAAAGTTTGAAGGCCGGCCCGCAGCGCCTGCCGCTTAGCCGCAACTGGAATATCAGCGACCATGGGGAGTTCGTCTTCAATTATTCCGGCGTCCCCTATGTGACCGTGGAAAGAGATATCTTCGATCATGACAGCTGGAATATCCTGTATGACGAGGTGAAGGCGCCGTAAGGCGTGCGGTGAAACTGTCTTGAATTGGTGAAAAGTATTGATACCGGTCCAGTATGTGTTTGTAATACAGCAAGATAAAATGTTACATTTTTAATAATAGATGGCGCATTATAAGTTCTTAAAATGTGAAAATGTGGCGAATTCGAAGAGTTACATGTCAATACATTGACTTGATGTTTAATGCGTGCTATAAATTCATACACAGCTGTATCTGAATGATGTTTACATTACAGATGTTTTAGGCAGTAAGTTTTATGCAATAGCCGGGACAGGGAAAAACACGATCGTGACGGCTACTGTTGACAGCAGTTATAACAACAATGGCGGTATTTATTACAGCAATGCGGGAGATGATACGGTTTCGATCGGATCAGCCGCTCCGTCGGCCGCTTATTACAGCAAGGTGTTATCTCATAAGGATCTTTTGAGAGACGAGGATGTGATCGACTGTATACTGGATGTTCTCGGAGATTCTTTTCAAAGCAGCGAAGCGTCCGGATCAGATAATTTACAATGCGTTCCGCCCGTAGATATGCAACGACCAATAGAACAGAATGAGTTCGGCTGGATCACTCGTATCAATGGAGCTCCGATAGACACCAGGCGGATCAATATCGTAGTAAACAGTGAAGCCCGGCTCTTCGATGCCGACGGTATCTGTGATGAAAACGGTATCGTGCGGAATGCCTCCGGCGATGAAATAGGAAATGTATGGAAGCTGTCAGAGGGGATGAAAATGTTCGCCTTAGTCGATGGATCCTATACGATAAGCAACGCTTCACGCGGCAGAGTGGAATACATGGAAGCGGGGGAGATCCTACAGATAGAATCATTTTGCGCAGAAGAACGGCCATTGCAAATCGAGGTATCTCCGCATAGTCTGAAAGAGGTTCGGTATTATATCACTTCAGAGGACTTCAGGACCCAGATCAAGGCAGGCAGTGTCTTCTCGGAGAGCGAGATACGATCGATCAATGAGCAAAACAGGCAGAGGAGGGACAAGCCATGATCGAGCGAAAACTATTGAATTCGATTCGGGTCATAATGATGGTCGTTTTTGCGGCGCTTATCATCGTAGCTCTTCTAAACTACCGAGGCACATTGGTTATTCCTCCGGGAGTGTGGATTGTATGCGGGCTCCTTGCTGCCGCGCTGCTCCTGGTTCAAACA
>JAGDDE010000005.1 GCA_017958185.1 Lachnospiraceae bacterium
TGTTCCCACTCTTCCAGGAAACAAGTTCTCCTGTTTTAATCAATTTCTTCATACACTAACCCTTCCGTCCGTATTACTTATTGCTAGGTGGTGGACGAGCACGTTTTCTGTCAGTCATCTTTCTTTGACAGGAAAACCATGGGCCTCTTCGCTCATTCTTTCGTTGCCCACAGGATATAACTAGCGATGTTCCGTGTCACTTTCTACCACACAGTAGAGGCAGGAGTTTTAAACAGATACTTTCATTGTTTCTTCAACCTCAATCCGATACCGGTCCGGACCGTCTGTCATGACAGACGATGACATTCTCCTTGCGGAGGTGTATGATCTTCTGCCCTTCTTACAGACGTTTTGGATCCGCCCGGAACTACTCCACCCTGAACGAGAAGCTTCCGTTCATGCACTTTCCTTCCGTTTCCACGATGATGGTCACGGTGCCCGATTCCACATATCCGCCGTGCGACTCCAGTTCCGACTCCGGGCCGATCGTGAAGAGCTCCGATTCGGTCCCGCGATACTCATACCGGATTGTCGCCGTGCCCGATTCCAGTTTGGCGGTATATTTGATGTCCCCTTCCCCGGTACTGTTCAGGCGGAATACCATTCTGCCTTCAAAGGAATAGAAACTCATTTCCGCTGAGGTCCTGCCGTTGGAATGAACAAAGCCGACGGCTTTATAGCTGGATGTGTATTTCCCGCAGCCGGTCAGGGCAAGCAGTATGACCAGCGCCGCCAGAAGCAAACGTGTTTTCTTCATGGCTCACTCCCCCTTCTCTGTCCCGGTCTTCGTTTGCCGTTTTCCCGCTTTCTTCGTACTGTGTCTGCGGTTGGAATTCTCCAGGAACCGCTTCAGCATTGCGTTCGCAAGGATCTGCTCTCTTGCCCGGTCCGAGAAGCTTTCCGCAAATGATTCCGCACTACAGCCGATGTAAAAGTTCTTCGTCAGTTTTTTACTGTATTCGCCTCCGCCGTAGTTTCCAGCGGAACTGCCCGGTGTGAAACAGTTGAAGTGGATATCCGGCGGCCCATCCTCATGAAAACGCAGCGTGACGATATCATGTTCGTGAGCTGCTTCTATATCATAGGCGGCAAGAGGAATGTCGCTGTGCAAAAAATCGAGTTTGTTTTCCTCCGCGAAACGTTCGGCGAACGTATCATATTCGCCGCGTATGAGCACCCGTCTCTTCTTCAGGTTCCTGAGCGCCTCAGGCGTTAAGGCAACGGATCTGACGCTGCAGCTGAGGATCAGGACGTCCAGATACGGGAAAGCGTCGAGAAAGCCTTCGCCGACCTCGGTGATGCCTTCTCTGATACTGAGAGTATGATACTCTCTGGCAAGATTTTCCGTGGGCTTTGGCCAGACCTCGGCATCCTCCCTGCAGAGAGGGCCGCTGCCTTCCACCTCCAGCAGGCCGCTGTAATGATTGATATAAACGATCTTTTGATTGTGTTTTGAAAAATACATGATCGGCTCTTCTCTTTCCTGTCCGGCATTCTTTCTCCGGCATCCCCGCAAAAAATAGCTGGCCGCCGGCATGCTCCCCGCTGACCCCAGTATACCATAGATCTTCCTTCGGTGAAAGAGGCTCCGCTGTGAAAGCCCTTGCGGGGCAAGGGTTTCAGAAGCAGCCGGGGCCTGTCACGCGGATACCGTCTGCCCGGGAAGGATGATCACGCTGTTCTCCTTCTTGTCTGCCTCCGCCCGTCAAATGCTTTCGCAGCGACATCGTCAGGCCTTTTTTTCCGGAACCCCTTGACATTCGTCCCGGCCCGTCGTAATATATCTATTGTTATATATCATACGATATTTCTTGGGAAAGGAGTCTTCCAATGCCCCCGAAAACCAGAATCACCCGGGAAGACCTGATCCTGGCTGCGACAGAGATCGTACGGCGCAGCGGTGCCGGCACTCTGACGGCCCGCACCGTCGCGGCGGAACTCGGCTGTTCGACCCAGCCAGTCTTCTCCAATTTTGCCTCGATGGACGAGCTCCGCCAAGCCGTGGCCGATCATGCCCGCTCCCTGTACAGAGAATATATCCGCCATGAGACGGGCCTGGGCCTGTACCCGCCGTACAAAGCCGGCGGCATGGCGTATATCCGCTTTGCAGGGGAAGAGAAAGAACTGTTCAAGCTCATGTTTATGCGGGACCGCAGCCGCGAAGCCGTTTCCGGCGAAGATCCCGACTGGGGACCCATGCGGTCGCTGATCCAGCAGAATACCGGCTTCACTCGCGAGGAAGCCGATCTGCTGCATCTGGAGATGTGGGCCTTCGTCCATGGGATCGCGGTCATCAGCGCCAGCGGCTTCCTGAAACTGGACCGCGATCTGATCAGCCGCATGCTGTCTGACGCCTATCTGGGGATCAAAAAACGCTTTGAGGAGGAAAAAAATGGACGCGATACGAACTCTGTCGCTGACGAAACACTATAAAGAAGTGACCGCGGTGGACGCGCTGGATCTGACGGTCCGCGAAGGGGAACTCTTTTCGCTGCTCGGCGTGAACGGGGCGGGCAAATCGACCACCATCCGCATGCTCTCCTGCCTTTCACGGCCCGACAGCGGCGATGCGCTGCTTCTGGGGCACAGCGTCCTCACGGAGGCACCGGCCGTTAAAGCCATCATCGGCGTGTCCCCTCAGGAGACGGCCGTCGCACCGGGGCTTTCCGTGAAAGAGAACCTGGAACTGATGTGCGGGGTGCACGGTTTTCCGCGCGCAAAAGCCGCGCAAAAGGTCTCCGAAATGACCAAAACGCTGGGTCTGGAATCTGTGCTGGAACGGAAAGCCGGCAAACTCTCCGGGGGCTGGCAGCGCCGGCTCAGCATCGCCATGGCGCTGATCACCGAACCGAAGATCCTGTTTCTGGACGAGCCGACGCTGGGTCTCGATGTGCTTGCGCGCAGCGATCTGTGGGAGATCATCCGCGCCCTGAAGGGAAAGATCACGATCATCCTGACCACCCATTACATGGAGGAGGCGGAAGCGCTCTCCGACCGGGTCGGGATCATGCGGGACGGAAAACTGCTGCTTTGCGGCACGGTACGGGAGATCCTGGACGCCGCCGGCACCGACCGCTTTGAGGAAGCCTTTATCCGCATCGTGAAAGGGGGACAGTCATGAAAATGCTCAGTTTTGCCAGCCGGAACGCCAAAGAGATCGTCCGGGATCCGCTCACGCTGGGATTCGGCCTCGGTTTCCCGCTCATTCTGCTTCTGCTGCTCAGCGCCATACAGGCCAATATCCCCGTGAGCCTGTTTGAGCTCGACCGTCTCACGCCGGGCATCGCCATGTTCGGGCTCTCTTTCATGACGCTTTTCTCCGCGCTGCTGGTAGCCAAAGACCGCTCCAGCAGCCTGCTGCAGCGCCTCTACACCGCCCCCATGACGGCCGCCGATTTCATCCTCGGCTATACGCTGCCGCTGCTGCCGATCTCGCTGGCGCAGACTGTGATCTGCTATCTGGCAGCCCTCGTACTGGGGCTTACGCCCTCCGTAACGATCCTGTGGGCCATTCTGGCGGTCCTCCCGGCCGACATCCTCTTTATCGCCATGGGCCTGCTGTTCGGTTCTATCCTGTCCGACAAACAGGTCGGCGGGATCTGCGGAGCGCTCGTGACCAATCTGACTGCCTGGCTGTCCGGGATCTGGTTCGATCTGGATCTGGTAGGCGGATGGTTCCGAAAGATCGCCGATGCGCTGCCTTTCGTTCACGCCGTGGAGCTGGGCCGGGCCGCACTGGACGGCCGGCCGGCAGACATGCTGCCTCACCTGTGGTGGGTGCTGGGTTACGCTGCCGTTTTATTGGTCCTGGCGGTATTCTTTTTCCTGCGCCAGATGAAGGATCAGTAACGCGCGGGCGCTGCCATTGCAAAACTGCCGCCGTAAAAAAGCGTGTCATCCTCAAGCGCACAGCGCAGCTTCGGAATGACACGCTTATTTCGTCAGCGGTTGTCTACTTTTTCCGGATACAGATCGTGGAGGCGCAGCCTCTCCCAGGCAGCTTCCTCCCAGCGGGTGCCGGGCTTGCCGTAGTTGCAGTACGGGTCGATGGACAGCCCGCCGCGCGGCAGGAATTTGCCCCAGACCTCGATATACCTGGGCGAAAGCAGCCGGATCAGGTCGTTCATGATCACATTGATCACGTCTTCATGGAAATCGCCGTGATCCCGGAAGGAAAACAGATACAGTTTCAGCGACTTGCTCTCGACCAGTTTTTCGTCCGGAACATAGGAAATATAGACGGTCGCGAAATCCGGCTGCCCGGTGATAGGGCAAAGGCTTGTGAATTCCGGGCAATTGAATTTGACAAAATACTCATTCTCCGGATGCTTGTTGGAGAAGCTTTCCAGAAGATCCGGATCGTAATCAAAGCGGTAGGCCGTTTCCCGGCTTCCCAGATGCTGAAGGCCTTCTTTTTCTCTCATGCGTTTTTCCCCACCAGGCGGTATTTTTCTTCGTAATCGTAGGTATCGATGCCCTCTTTTTTCTTCAGCCACCCGACGGCTGCGTACGTGAGCGGCGTGCAGATCACTTCATAAGCCACTTTAAAGAGGTACTGGAACAGGATCATCTGCAGCACTACGGCATTGTCCATGGTGCCCCAGAACGAGATCATGATAAAAATGACGGAGTCGAAGCCCTCTCCTACCAGGGTGGAAAGGATGGTGCGCAGCCACAGGTGCCGGCCCCCGGTGGCGACCTTCAGGCGCGAGAGCAGCATGGAATTGGAGAATTCTCCGAAGAGGTATCCGGCAAACGAAGCCAGCGCCACGCGGGGCGTAGTTCCCAGCACGGTCTCATACGCCGCCTGCCCTTCCCAGAAGCCCGGATGCGGCAGCGCCAGGGTGATCAGATACACCGCAACGGCAAAGAAACTGCAGGCAAAACCCAGCCAGATGATGGTGCGGGCGCGGGAAAAGCCGTAGACTTCCGTAAAGACGTCCCCCAGGATATAGGTGACCGGGAAGAGGACCACGGCGGCCGGCAGCGTCACGCTGTCCGTCACCGCCCACATTTTTCCGGCGATCAGATTGGACAGGAGCAGGCAGGCCACGTAAACGGCCGTAATGATCAGAAAGATGCGCGAGTAGGTCTTCTTGTTTTCCATAAGTCTCCTTTAAAAGAAAAAAGCTTTGCAAAACGCAAAGCCACGGGCGGCATGCGCCGCCATGGTCCGGGTTTTGCTTTACGACAGGAGGGTACCAATGAACTGTCGGCTCCGTGATGCGGAGCTTGACCATCATAACAGGAGCGTGCCGGAAAGTCAATCGTCCCGGGCAAAAAAAGGCCGTCTTTTCAGAAAAGACAGCCTATTTTGATCAGCGGCGGTCCCGGATCAGCCGGAGATAGCGCTCCTCGATCCCCGCCCCGATCTTCTCCCAGGTAACAGGGATCGTGCGGCTGGCCCGTTCTCCCGCTTCTTTCGCCGTCGGGAGCGCTTCCAGGATGGCCCCCGCGATGCCTTCGGCCGTACCGTCGCACAGATAGCCGTTCTCCCCGTGGGCGATCCCCTCGGCGGCGCAGCTCCCTTCGACCACCACGGAAGCCGTGCCCTGCAGCGCCGCTTCCCGCACGACGAGCGGCGCATTGTCGTAGACGGAAGGGAAAACGAACAGATCGGCGTTCCGGTACAGCGCCATCAGCCTGCCCCGGTCTACGATCCGGCCCGTGAACTGGATGCGGTCCGTCAGCTGCAGTTCCTTGGTCAGGTTCTGCAGGGCGTGCCGGTCCATGCCTTCTCCCACCATGACCAGCTGGAAGTCGATCCCCGCCTCCTTCAGCAGTTCTGCAGAGCGGATGATCTCCCGCGTGCCCTTCTTGTAGTCCTGCTGACCCACAAAGAGAAGCTGCAACGCTTCGCTTCGAAGCCCCAGGTCTGTGATATCGCCCGGTTCGCTCTGCTCGCTGGGATCGATCCCGTTGGGCATGATCACGATAGGACCCCGGTACCCGTAGGAACGCAGTACCTCCCCGGTGCGTTCGCTCACCGCCCAGACTTCATCGCAGTCATCATAAAAATCCAGAACGATCTTCACCAGCTGCCGGGAAAGCGTCCGGGAGTGGGTAACGCGGTAGGCATCGTCATAATACTTGCTGTGGAACGTAGCCACCAGCGGGATATGCTTTTCACGGGCCAGGCTGCGCGCCAGCCACCCCGCCATAAAAGGAGCATGCGCATGCACCAGATCGAAGGGGACGGCGCGCAGTTCCTCCATGAAGGAAGGCTGCATGGCGGGAAAACCCACGTGATAGTCCGAGGCCGGCGTCTTCATGCTTTTATACAGCATCGTCTCCACGTCCGGAAGCGGTCCGGCATTTTTATTTTCTGGCGCGATATAAAGGCTCCGGTGTCCGCGGCGATCCAGCTCCCGGCAATAATTGAGCATGACGCCGCCGACCCCGTCGATCGCGGGGGGATATGATTCACTGAACTGACCGACGATCATTCCGTAAGATCCTCTCCTGCCTCCCATTGGGAGGTTCTGCCGGCGCGGCCCGAACGCTCGGACAACGCCTTTTAAAAAACGCGCCGGGATCTTCCCGGGCGCTTTTCTTCAACCACCGGCCGTATCCTTCCGGCCTGTTCTATTTGTACCAAAAAACCGGCGTTTCGTCAACTGAAAACGCCGGTCGGCCGCGTCCGGGCTGTGGGAAAAACCAGATCATGTCGTGTGTCCGCCACTTAAACATACTGCCGAAGGCTCACATAAAGCCTGCCCTTTTTGCTCTCGCCGCAGACGCCGTCATAGATCGCTTTGCCAAAACCGCGTACAGAGAACACGTCGCCCTCTTTCAGCTGCCGGCTTCCGTCAGGCGCCGGGCGGCCGCCCACAAAGACCCTGCCGGCCGGAAAAAGCGGCGCTGCGTGATTCCGGGACAGTCCGCAGAATGCGGCGACCACAGCGTCCAGACGCGGCGCGGCCACGTTCAGGCGTCTTTCCTCAAAGCGCGGCGCCAGTTCCGGGATATCCGCCCGGACTGCTTCTGCCGTAACAGACGTGCGCCGGACTTTTTCCAGCGACGTAAGATACCCAGCAATGCTCTCCAGACAGAAAACATACGCTTCTTTGCCGCGCAGCAGGATATCGCCGATGAGGCTCCGCTCGATGCCAAGGGCCAGCACCGCGCCCAGATAGTCGCGGTGCGTGAGCACTTCCGAGAACTTCTCCGACCGGGGCCGGACACGTACCACCCGGAGGGGCACCTCCGGAGGATAGCCGAAGTCCCGTTCGCTGCCGCAGACCAGGATGCGCCGCTCCGCCTCGTCCCGGCCTCCCTCCATGGACCAGGAAAGGCCGCCGCGGGGCACGTTTTTTTCAAACAGATCCTGCTCGGCCAGACTCAGAAAGCCGGAATATTCATAGCTGCCGGTCTTCTCCGCCCGCCGGTAGAGATCCTGCAGGTGCCGCAGCACCTCTTCTTCTCCGTTCATGTTCCCATTCTCCCTTTTTTCGGCGGTATACCGCATGCTGCCGCGCCGCCCCCGCGTCTTTACGGATGCCGGTACAGATTCCTGGCTTTTTCCGCCCACTCGGCGGGGCTGATGAGCCGCGGGTTTTTCCCGCTTCCCCCGACCAGCGTATCGGCGCTTTTGCCGCAGGCAAGCCCCCGGAGCGCGATCTCCTGACAGGCCGCAAAGGCTTCTGCCAGCGTGTATCGCTCAACGGGCACGGTCTCCTCCCGCCGGCCGGCAGTCAGCGCCCGAAAACGCTCCGCCTCCCCGGGGAAGGACCTGGAAACACAGTATTCCAGACTGCTGCGGCGTCCCGTGTGAAAGCTTTCGTCCCGCAGGGTAAAACAGTACGTCCACCACAGTTTTGTCACCGTCTGAGGCTGCCGGGGGTCAAAGCCGACCGCGATGGAAGGCAGAAAGCCGCAGGAAGCGAGCTGTTCCTTCTGCGGCTGACGTTCTCCCAGCCAGTCATACCAGGCATAGATGCTGCGGGATACGGCTCCGCCGGTCTCTCCCACGCAGAGCAGCGCCATGTGCCGGCCCCGGCCGTCCGCGCAGATGTCCGCAGCCTCCCGGCCCCAGTCCGCCTCCGCAAAGGCGAACGGGCTCCGTGCCCGGGCCAAAAACCGCCCCTCCGGGTCCTCCGACGCTTCGGCTGACACAAAAAGGACGACTGCCCCAGTCCGATGACGGGGGGTCGTCCTTTCTTTTGCCGTATAACTCATAACAGACCGTCGCGCCGGGCGGAACGGGTCATGACCTCCATCTCGGCGGACAGATCGACCAGCATGTCTTCATACAGGCTGGCATACTGCTGATTCATGGCGGAGTCGATATCGTCCAGATATCCGGATACCTTCTCCTTGAGATCTTCCTCCGTCTGCAAACCGGAAGCCTCGTACTGGCGGTATTTGTCCAGAATGCTGCGCTGCGTGGGCAGATAGTACAGCAGGAACATCTGCGCCCCGAGGATCTTGTCCGGTTTTTCCCGGAGCGTGGACAGAATCTTCTCGACCGTCCCGCTGATCGCATTGCTCTTGTCGCGGATCTCCGTATCGCGGATCTTCGTGGTCAGCATGCGGATCTCCGTCAGATCCTTGCGTCCCTGCGCCAGGATCCGGGCGTCCTCTTCCGTGATCACGGGCTTGCCGCTCTGATTCGTGGAATTCTCTCCGCCCACCTTCACGGCAATAAAGAAGATCACCGCGATGAGCGCCAGGATCACTGCCGCAGCGATGCCCAGCACCAGAAACAGCGTGCTCCAGAAAGAACCGCGGGCGCCCACCAGGATCGCCACCACGATTGCCGCTATAGCAAACAGGATCCAGCTGCTGCCTCTTCCGGATGAGTTGTTCATGATTGCTCCTTCCCGACCATCAGGTCACAAAGATGACCGGCGTCGGACGGGCGGGATCGAACACCCGGTCCACATCGAAGAAGATGTCCAACCGTCCGTCGGGGTCATTGGTTTTTTCTTTCCACATGGCATAGCCGTCCAGATTGGCACGCGCCTGCCGGATAAACTGATACGTTTTACTGTACTGCACCCAGGTCCGGGGCAGTTCGTAGGTCGACACGTTGCAGAAGTAATGGAAGCCCTCCGACTTCAGATAGGCGAACTTTTCGTTCTCGTCGGTGTAGGGATGCCAGTCCGCCAGGTCGCTGCCGAAGGCAAAGATGATGATATCCGTATCGCCGCCCAGCAGCGTATCCACCTCTTCCTGCCATTTCGCGTTGTCCCACATGATGCGGTTCAGGTCTTTTTCACCCACGTTGATGTGCCCCCAGGTGTGGCTGGCAAATTCCCAGCCCAGCTCTTCCATGCGGGCCGCCACCGCTGCCGCCTGCCGGCGTTCCTCGTCGCGGTCGATGTTTTTATAGATGTCCCCGTACAGCCTCCAGTCCTCGGCGTACACACGCTGCCACTCGGGGTCATCCGACCATTCGTACATCGCGTCCGTCCGATACCCGAGGATCCCGTTGTAGCCCGTCAGCGCCACGCAGCCGCGCGCCCCGCGGTAGGAAAAGTCCGGGTGCTGTGCAATAAAGGTCTCGATCAGCGGCACCACGTCGTAGTCGCCTACCGAAACGGTCCCGTCGCGCTGCACGAACTCGCAGCGGGGGAATCCCTCCTCGTCGATCACGATCTTGCGGGCGAAGGCGTTCATGTTCCTTCCGCCGCAGTCGATCATGTACTCGTAGTACGAAACGTCGTCGATGGAGAGCACGAAGGCCTTCTTGCCCGGCGGCAGCATGATCGGGCGCTCCACGAACTCGCCGTTCTCATCAAAGCCGGCCAGGTCGTGCAGTTTGACCAGCACCCAGCCGCTCTCGTACATCTCCTTCATGATCTCGTTGAACTCGCGGACGGTGGTCATGGTGTTGTTGAAGGCGTCGCGGTAGTAGCTGCCGCTCATGGTGAAAGCCACTTCCGTGTCCACGATGAGCGAATGGAAGAAAATGTGGTAGACGTCGGAATAATGCAGTTCCACGAGCTTGGTCATCGTATCCTCGATGGATATGATCTCCTGCATGATCTCCGGGATCACCTGGTAGTTCGGCACGGTCTCCAGCAAGGCGATGGCCTTTTCGTAATCATACGAGGCCGCCAGGCGGCGTGCCTCTTTCAGTTCGGCCGTGAAATCGACGTAGGGGATCGTAGGCGCTTCGGTCTCCTCCTCCGTGGGCGCTTCGGTGCTCGCATAGGCATACTGCGTGGGAGCATCGGTCTCGTCCGTGACGGACCGGATCAGGTCGCGGATGCCGCGGTACGCCGCGCGTACGCCGAAGAACAGGCCCACGGCCACTCCGGCCATCACCACCCCGAAAATGATCCGGTTGATGATGGCTCTCCGGCGGCGTTTGCGCCTTGCTTCCGAGCGATAGGTCCCTGTACTTTTTTTCGTTGCCATGTATGATCTCCGGGCGCAGCGGGGCGCCCTTTCTCCTGCTTAAACGATATCAGTCTATATTGTACCCGAAGCGGAAAAAAAAATCAACCGAAAACGGCAGGCTGTGCCGTTTTCGGTTAATCGTCGGTCTCACTAAGAAGAAACCATTGTGCCTATCTTCCCGTCTGCCGGCGGAACGACTATGCCCGCCTCTATCAATAGCAGACAAAGATCATTGATCCGACATTTCAGTAGCTGATAACGCTGTTGAGATACTCTTTGGCTACCGTTAAATCACAGAACAACACATAACCGATCCCTTTCAGCAGCGGAGTGAGGCGCCAATTGTTCTCTCTGTCCAATACAAAAGCTAGGAAGAACGGGATATCGTTCCCAGAAGGCTTAGTGTAAAGGACCAGATCCTCCAGCGCGATACCCTGGTTCACTGACTTGACACAGGCATAGACAAAGGCGCGAAGATACGTGTCTCTTGCAGTCATCGGCTCCCATTCGCCCGGCGTGTCAACGGTAATACTGATAGGGATCGACGATACCGCATACTTCTCGGGTTTCTCAGTGAGTTCCTTCACTGCATTCTGATAGTTTGCCCACCAGGAATCATTCAGGATCGTAGTGATCGCACTGTCTCCGTCCGGCCAGAACGGTATACGTTTATTGTAAAACAACAACGGCTTATCCCAAGTATCCCCATTGATGAAAACAGGCTGCAGATACTGATAGAAGGTCCCGTTGCTCTTTGAGGCTGAAAGGATCCGTTCCATCAGCCGGTCCGTAAACCACTCCTCCGCCCGGATTCTCAACGGCCAGTCGTAAGCCGTATCCATGGCTTCTCCGATACTTTCCCAGTCATAGATACGCCCGGACGGCGTATCACCGGCAATACTATGCTCTTCCACGGTAGTCCGATACTCCGTTGAATAAGGATCCACGTAGTATCCCTCCATCTGAGGAGTGTCCGTGTACCAAGGTCGTGTCGTGCCTGATATTACAAGATACTCTCCGCATTGTCTTACCTCTCCGCTCATCGGGATGCGGGAAGAGAACAATTGTTCAATGGGAAAATAATCTTTGTGAACGATTTTAAAACTCCACAGGATCCAGGGCGGTACTGCCTGCGGATCGTTCTTATAATTGTATTGATAAATAGCAACCTGTAGGTCATTTTCCGGGATATCCCGAAGTGCTAAAACGTACTCGTCTACAAATTCCAAACTCAGCTTTCTGCCTGTATCCGTCAGATACATGCCATCCAGCCGATACAGGTAATAACCCTCGGGAAGCTGCAGGTCAAGCTTCAGGGCGTCTATATAGTATTTTCCATCGCTCTTCTCATCGTTTTTCTTTCCCAGCGCTTTTCCATACAGATCCGGGAGTTTGGAGTTTCTCAGCGGTTTTGTCAGCTGCTCCTCAAAATCCTCCGGTGCGAAAGTCTGGATTTCAATCTGTTTCTGAACTTGTGAGGGGGCCTCTTCCATTCTGAGAGAGGCTTTGGTCTCATCGACTGTCACTGCGCTTTGTGGCAGTGTATCCTCTTTACTCTGACTGTCTATTGTGTTCCCACAGGCAGTCAGGCAAATCAAGGTCAGGAGCTGTACAGTAATAAACAGTAACGTCTTTCTCATGATTCTTGTTACCTCCCTTTTCAATTCAGCGGAACCATGAACGGGCCCTGCGCGCCGCAAACTGTGCAACAGTTGTTCAAGTCAGGGGTATGGACACTTTGATAATGAATATAATCGCAGACTGTACACATACTAAAATGGTACATGCTATTTGCCTTCCACTGATAGGAATTATGTGTGTGAAGATTCTCAGAAGCTATCAGCAACGTTTCAAGAGGCCGGTTCAAATACCCCGCAAAAGAAAGCGGCATACGATACGCGTCATTAGTGTGGCAGCATATCACCGGACACCCTGCACTGTCGTATCCGACACAAAACATAATATGATCTTCTGAATCGGTATCCCAAAAAACAGGGTTTCCGGGAAAAACATTGCCAAAGTTCGTTTCCACATCCTCTCTTGAAAAGCTCTGTTCAAAATAGCTTACGAAATCATTGACGGCGATCCATTCATAACTTGAATAATAATAGATATCATCATAGAACCAGATTTCGTCCATTGGCACACCTGCTGCATACAGGATCTGTGAAACAAAATTGCAGCAGTCCACGCCCTGACTCCCAAAAGAGTGATACGCCGGATTATAATTCGATTCATTCGCTCCATATCCGACATAGTCTCTCCATGCAACATATCCGTTGCTGAGCCTCTGCGTTGCAGACAGGCCGCAGTACTGTATCGCGTATTTTATCGCCATTTTAAGGCCAAGCGTGTTATAGGAGAAGGTGATCGATCTATCAGGATACTGTTCAGATCCCATCCTCTGCCAGCCATCCACATTCGTTGGCTCTTCTAAAAGATCACTCGAGACTGCGCCTGTAATAGTTCTTTCGTCATAAGAGTCTTTAAGAATCAGCCAAGAGTTATTATGTTTCTCTAAATCGATCCTGTGCCATGTTCCGTAAGCAAAGTGATCCGTTTTATCATCCATTCCCGGGTATGAATACCATACTGCTGTTGTTTCATGTGCCAGAACAAAAACCTGGTCTGTCCCTGTTATCTGAACATCCGTAATCTCGATATTATGGAACACTTCCTTGAAATCTGCGCCGATGTGTATCCTCATCTCTGTAAAAGCTGTGATTCTGTCATCCAGATCCTTTAAGACTCCGGCAGATACCCCTGTCAGTTCCTTTCTGCGTTCAGGGTCTGATACAGCATTCAGATAATTCAACAAAATTCAGAAATGCTTTCTTTATCCTCCTCAGACATGGCGTTTCCTGTAACAATAATTAATTCTTTCTGCGTTCGGATAGGAGAAGCTGTCCCGATACTATTTACTGCCATTAGAGTTGCAATGATAATAAGTATAATTCGTTTTAAGGTTTTCTGCATGCGTTCCTCCTTGATTGTAGTCGTGTTCTTAGGTGCAGTCAAGTGTCAATTCCAAAATGTGGTATAAACTTCCTCAGGTATCCTTGCTTGTAGTCAGGGGAGCGGGTTCGGAATTCAAGGGTCTCATGCGCCGGGCGCGCAGCGTTCACCAGTTTGCCCGCTTCGGCGTCCAGCATCGCGTTCATGGTCTATACTAAGGGTTTTACAAGATCCTTCCATTCGTTATAGAACAACCCGTGTTAAGGTACACAATGTTCTCAGGCATAGTTCTGACCTCCTTCCTCCGTTAGTTAAGGCAGACCCGGGAAGACCTCCCCCTTTATATAGTACAAAAAAACAGTCATTTTTGTACATGCATTGCGAAAAAAATGAAGAAGTCATTATATCAAAATTTTCATATTTATTTGCCATATAACTCATTGTTGGTTTTTACATGTTTATTCTGTGCTGCAGTATTGAAACTGGCTGTCAGTCTTAGCCTGCAACAGGCAGAACAAACGTCACCTTTTCACAAACATTATATCATACTTGCGAAAAAAACAATACAGGCGTCTTTTTTTAGTCGACCAGGTGCGACGTTAGGGGCTGTGATTATTGTACATGTCAGATGCCCTCCAAAGGATTATTGAAGTTAGTTCTCAAAAAAGTTCACAATTGAGCCAAGTGCTCGCCTCAGGTATAATGTAAGCGACCAAACTCAA
>JAGDDE010000051.1 GCA_017958185.1 Lachnospiraceae bacterium
ACTATGTGCCAGAAACCAGACGGAGATGTCAAGGGCGCCCGGCATGCCGGGCTTTCATTTTACGTACGCGCTTAAAAACTGGGCAGCTACCGAGCTCGTCTGCCGGGCTCTGGGAAATGCGCTTCACCGGAAAAGGAAAAATGAGACCCCGATCTTTCACAGTGACAGAGGGAGCCAGTACAGCAGCAACCGCTATCAGGTGATGCTGACACAGAACAAGATCAGGGGGAGCATGAGCAAAGTGGGATATCCCTATGACAACAGTCCGATGGAAAGTTTCTTTGCAAGTTTGAAAAAGGAGTATTTTTATCGGCGGGAGTATGCTACAATACAAGACATAGAGAGAGACCTGTTTTATTACATTGAAGTCTTTTACAACCGGAAAAGGCTTCACAGCAGCCTAGGCTACATGAGCCCGGTGGCCTACAGGATGAAGGAGAAGAGCCAAAAAGCTGGATAGTCAGTGAGTAAGCATATGGCATAAAAGCCCACTACAAAATAGACTACCAGTCCAATCTGATTTCAGGGAGGTAATAATATGGGGGCTTGGGGAATATCATTGTACAGCAATGATACTTGTAGAGATGTTCGTAATCTATATATCGATAAACTGAAAAAGGGGGTGAACAACCAAGACGCAACAGCGGCTGTTCTCTCTGTGTTTCAGGAACTGGTTGGGGATGAAGAAGAGGAACCGCTTTTTTGGTTTGCTTTGGCTGATACACAATGGGATTATGGAAGATTACAGCCAGAGGTAAAAGAAAAGGCTCTATACTGGCTGAATCGGAACGAAGAATTGGAACGTTGGTGTGAAAACGGACAGAAATTGTTTGAAGAATGGGTAGATACAAGAAGGAAGCTTCGGGAAAAACTCGAAGCAACTCCTCCGCCGGAAAAGAAAGCCACGAAACATCGAAGCTACCGTGATAGTTGGAAACTGGGAGATGTTTTTGCTTATCGTTTCTGCAGTAACGTGGATCAGCTAAAAGGAATGGCCAGAGCATATATGAATATGTTTCCCCCTGATCCATGGCTGTGTGGCAAGTATATGATCATACGCAAAGTCTCAGAACGGTCCTGGTGGCCGGATAGTATTATTCCGGAGTTGTGTGCTTATCGTTGGATTGGGGAGCGTATTCCTTCACTGGATGAGATCAGGAAAATGCCTAAGCAGCCTATGATGTATCCGGAAGCAACCGGAGTGTATGAAAAAACGTGGAAGCTGGGTGGGACTGAAAGAGAGAATCTGATAAAGAAGAACGAATCATTTGTATTAGTCAAGACGACCGCACAAAGTTTCCCGAAGGACAAAGTGATTTATTTGGGCAACTTATCGGGAAATGATTTAGTCCCTTTCTCTGGCAAGGACACACAAGGCAAAACAACTGTTGAGTGGTTTAGTATGGAACGATTCTTTTTCGAATACTATAAAGCATGGAAAGAATTTGACATAGAAAAAACAAACTGCTCCGATTGAAAACATGTGATTTGCCCCCCACTTGTTTGTGGGGCGCAGGAAACCAGACTGATATGGAAAAGTATTAGTGGATGAGCAGCAACGCGGCCATGAAATGGCCACGTGTTAGTCCCGGAACAGGCGAAAGGACCGAAAACAGCACCAGCGTGGTTCCGGCGTCCATGACACAGACAATCAAGAACAACGGCGGCAGCACTCTCAGCAGCGTCACCTACACCTATGCCTACGACGCCCTTAGAAACATCGTGACGATCTCCGAGGGCAGCACCTTTGGAGTGGGGCGAAAAACTGACAGTGGGTGTATGATGGTCATATGGGTAGAAAAAGGAGGAGACAATGCCAAGTAATAACGCCAAGTACACCCAACAGTTCAATATAAATGACCTGCCATTTATAGAGGAAATCCGTGAGGAATACAAAGTACGGCGCAGAAAAGGTTATTCTCCAATAGAAGCGGTTGAAGACTTAAAATTAGTTTATTCCAACGAGACTGTCGATATTGATGATGGCCCTCAATTCTGGCTTGGCATTGCTAGAGCGCAGATCGCATGGAAAGAATTGCTTCCCGCATTCAAAGATGACATCAGCCAGGCGGTGATCGCCCTAAAAGGTAATCGATACGGATTAAACCAAAAGCAGGCGATGAAAATATTGGATCAATTGGACGATAAAAATAATTATAGGGAACCAGTAAGACGGAAGCCTGTCATAGAAAAGAAATACCTGAATATGCAGAAAGGGGATCTTTTTGGGAGATGCTTTCAGAAAGGTCAGCTGTCTGAATTATTAAATGTACCTATTACCATATACATTTATGTAATAGGGCACGAGAAGATTGGGCATACCTTTTATCCTATTGTGCTGATTAAAGCTGACGTGACAGGAAAACTTCCGTCGCCTGATAACTATCGAAATTCAATGAATATAAGAAGCGTTTATCCAGATTATGTCTCCCGAAATGATAGGGATCGATATGTTTTGGAGTTTCGTTCATTAATTATTTCAGGAAAGAATCCACTTAGAGAAAACATAGCATCTTTACAGAAGTGGCTATTCTTGGGCAGAATGAACACGAAAGAAGAATCTGACTCGAATGAGCCTCTGTGCACATATAGTTGGGTAGAAATACAGAGTATTCCTCAAAAAGCTGCCGAATCGATTATCAAAAAAGGGTTGTATGAAATTAAAGAGTCAGCTGTTTTGTGTCAAAGAATGGTAGAGGAAAGAGTATATTTGGGTTTAAAAAAAGGAGACATATTCCTCTCATCAAACAAGGACTTGAGAAATATCGTACTTTATGTTGCTGATTTTACTGAGTCGTGTGACAACGTTCAATATCCTGTTGTCATGGCAGGAGTTTATAATGGAAGCAGAGTAGTCAGGTGGATACGAACAGCTCCGAACCCAGACGGTTATTTTATGAGGAACAATCCGGAAGAAGCACAGAGAAAAATGAAATCATATTATGTGCTGATAGGAAAGGGGAAAAATGAGGAAAATGATTTAAACACTTTTGAGAAAGAATGGAGTTTTGTTCAGAATGATAATACCATTTTTATAACAAGCGCAGAAAACACAGAATTCTGGAATGGAAGTATTTATGAAAAGACAGTTGATAACTTGGCTCAGTATTTCAGGCGCTGTATTCAGATTTTTGATAAACACTAATGGTAAGGAAGTGCAGATGAAAAGTTTGGACTGAGGTGAATTGGACTGGTATGAAAATGGACTGGTTTGGAAAAGTATTAGTGGACGAGCAGCACCGCGGCCACGAAATGGCCACGAGTCAGTTGCCTCCGAAACAGGCGAAAGGGCCGAAAACAGCACCGTTTTCGGCCCTTTCTGAGGTGAAAAATGTGTGAAAACACTCATTTCCGGAGCATTTAGCACCTCGCAGACCCTCTGGTAGAAGAGTGGGAATGATTGCAATAGTTCCCCCATGCACCTGTATGGAATGCAAAAAAAAAGCTGACAGTGGATATATGACGGTCACAAGCGATTATAAAGACCCGCAGTCAGAAGAGATACTGGATCTCCATTTCGACTGCGGGCTGCTTAATACTGGGCTCCGGGTAGTTTCACTTTTACGCCATTTTTATGCCACTTTGTCATAGACCTATAAAAACTTACAGGGAGATACATGGAATTGACAGGTGCGGATTTGGTTGATATATAAGGATTTTTAAGCACTTATATCGACCTGTGAGGACCTTTATAAATCAGGTCTCCGGTCTCCGATACCTAGTTTCATTTATTTCCAGATCTCCTTTGTATTTCAAGGTTTTTTGATATCGGCACAGGCATTTTACGCCATTTCCGTCCCGTGATCGTCCCTTATGGTCTCAATTCTTCCTTCTTGCCGCAGCGGGGCGGATCGGGAACGTGGCAGGCAAGAGGCAGATTGCCGGCCGGCAGCCTCAAACCGATCGCATACCGCAGCAGACGCTCTTTGGGAAGCAGGCGGGTACGTACCTTATTGTATCATGCAGTTCCTTCATTCTCAATCACTTCCTTCCATGATTCTTGTGACCTCCCTTTGATTTTTGACTCTGAATTGGTTATAATACAATAACAACGGCTGCGAACAGCAGCCGGACCGTAAAACGGGGAGGAAACAGCCATGTCCTGCACAACGATCCTGGTCGCCAAAGGCGCCAGCAACGATCATTCGACGATGATCGCCCGTACGGATGACGGGCATTTTGACGAAAAGAAGCTGATCACGGTAGAACCCGGCAGTCAGCCGAAAAAGTATACGAGCAAGATCTCTCATGTGACGGTAGAACTGCCGGGGGAGCCGCTGCGGTATACGGCCTGCCCGAGCATCGACCGGACGCACGGCATCTGGGCAGCAACCGGCATTAATGCGGCGAATGTGGGCATGACGGCCACGGAGACCATCACTTCCAACCCGCGTGTCCTGGCGGCGGACCCGATGGTTCGGCTGCAGAAAGCGAAAAAACGCGGGGAAAAAGAGACCCCCGGCGGGATCGGAGAAGAAGATATCGTCGTGCTCGTCCTGCCGTATATCCGCAGCGCCCGGGAAGGTGTGTTGCGTCTGGCATCGCTGCTGGAGCAGTACGGGACGTATGAATCCAACGGTATCGCTTTTAATGACGAGAACGAAGTCTGGTGGATGGAGACCATCGGCGGTCATCACTGGATGGCACGTCGCGTGCCGGATGACTGCTGCGTGATCAATCCGAACCAGTTCGGCATGGACGAATTTGATCTGGACGATGCCTTCGGAGCACGGAAGGCGCATCTGTGTTCGGCCGATCTGTGGGAGTTCATTGCCGAAAACCATCTGGATCTCAATCAGAACGGTGCTTTTGATCCGCGGAACATTTTCGGATCCCGCCGGGATATGGACCATATTTATAATACGCCGCGCGCCTGGTTCATGGGGCGCTATCTGGCTCCGTATACATACCGCTGGGACGGCGAGAACGCGCAGTTTACGCCGGAAAGCGACGATATCCCCTGGTCGTTGGTGCCGGACCGCAAGGTAACGGCGGAAGACGTCAAATATGTGCTGTCTGCGCATTATCAGGGAACGCCATACAACCCGTATTCCGGCCGGGACAGTGGCATGCGGGGCATGTACCGCTCCATCGGCATCAACCGGACCGGTGTGACCTCCATCTGCCAGATCCGCAGCGGCGTGCCGGAGGCCGTGAAGGGCGTGGAATGGGTGTGCTTCGGTTCTACGACCTTTTCCGCAACGCTCCCGGTCTATACGAACGTGCCGAAGATGCCGAAGTATCTGAGCGATGTGACGCTGGACGTATCTACGGAGAATCTGTACTGGGCCAGCCGGCTGATCGGTTGCCTGGCCGACCCGAACTATGCGCAGGCCGTCCAGCCGGTCGAGCGCTACGAGCAAGCCGTGATGACCGAGGGCCGGCGGATCATCCGGGAGTACGATGTGCGGTTCGCGCAGAGCGGCGACCTGTCGCTGCTTTCCGAGGCCAATGAAAAACTGGCGGCCATGGCAAAAGAGAAGACAGTGCAGGTGCTGAACCGCCTGGTGCGCGTTGCCAGCGAACGCATGAAAAACGGTTTCAACCTGGCGGATAACTGAGACGAGAAACAGAAGAATAATCAAAAAGCCTGCGGGGAGCAAGACCAAGACCTCCATGCAGGCTTCTTGACCATTTTGTGCTATAAGGTTTAGAAAGAAAACATATATACTATGATGGGTTAGAATGGGGATGACATAAAGCGGATGATGGAACTGACAAAGGGACAGCATTTGTCCAGGCCGGAAACAAGGAGAACAAGGCAACAAATCGCAGCAACTAGTGATTGTATTTTTTTGTCGAGTCGGTTATAATAAATACAACACAGACGATTGATGGAGCCGACAGGTGAAAAGTCCTTGTCGAGATTAGAAGCAGAGAGAATGAGAGGGCATATTGTGGTAACTTTGAAGAGACCCTTTTTGCCCCCGGGTGCAATGTCCCTGTTTTATCGAATGACGGAGGATATACGGCAGGATCGGGAACTTCTTACGCTGCAGCTTATGTATCCGGGATAGCAGCGCTCTATTATTCACTGCACTCGAGCGGCTGTTCCGGCGCACAGATGAAAACAATCCTGATGAATGCGGCAGATCGTTCCATAGAATACAGTGGTTCCTGTGTATCCGGAGGACGGCTGAATGCCTATAAAGTTGTCTATCCGCATACTTATGTATATTGTAGTGAAGGATTGTTTGGCCATGAGGCCACCTGTACACATTGTGGCTATTCGGGATCGGAAGGCCATACATGGGTCCATTACGGATTACAGTACCGATGCACAAAGTGCGGCCTTATCGCGTCTGTTGTCCCCGTAGAATTTTAAAGGGAGGACTGTAAGATGAAACGTGCTCTATGGATCATCTGTTTGGCGTGTACCTTATCATTTTTGATCACCGGTTGCAACCTCTTGAACCAGCCTCAGCTGGACACCTCTTCAAAAACAGAACCTGGCGTCACGGAAACGCCGGAGGACAGTCTGCCTTCTGTTTCTGTCGTGGATGAGACGAATGCCAGAGCAGAAGAGCAACAACCTCCGATTTCAGTTCCGGCTCCTGCTGAGGAGAATCAGGAACCTATCCTTCTTTCAGATGATATGGTGTATCTGGGCTCTTTCTCAGGATCGATGGTTTTTATGAGCCCCGGATCGGTGCAGGATAACGCTTTGGCACGCCGCCCCGTCGTAATCACTGTCGCAGGGGAGGAGATAGCCTATCCCACGAGGGATTACACCTTGTTCAAGATCATGGTGTATTCGAAAAATACATGGTCCGGACTGTTGGAGGCCTACCGTAGCAAGTTGGTCAGTCATACGGATGTTGCCGCGATCGCGGAGAAGGCAAATGCTTATATTTCCTTGCTGTATCCCAATTTTAAGTACGAAAAGGCGACTCTCACGGAAGCGGAGTCGCAGGAACTGGCGCGTTTGTACGCCGAGATGGGAAAAACGGAAGACGACCTCTGGTATGCCCTGGCGGCGGAAAGCGAACGCGAGTTTGGTGTCCGTCGGGGTGTCCTGGACAACTTCCTTCACACGTTCCCTGACCACGGGCGTATCGGTATATCAAAGGAATTCAGTGAAGTGGCCTGTTATGGATACTATGACGGCGGTTTTATCCTTTACAGGAACCATCTCGGAGACGGGTACATGGCAGAACTGGCAGGCGGACCTCACCTGATCCAGATCGGTTCGGAATCCTTTTATTCGGGCGACCACTTCAGACTCAGATACCTGACGAATGAGGGCGAGATGCCCCTTCAGGATGCTTGGCGGGAAGGCCTGATCTCTGACGAAACGCTGAAAATCGTAGCGGAAAAGCATGACGCGTGGTCCAGGGTGGTTTATCCGGAACAAGTGGTCAATGAAAAGACAATGGTGTCTGTATATACCGCCGCAGTCATGGAAACATCTTTCATTCGGGTCACTTTGACGCAGGATGAGAGCCTGACATTCAGGCAATACTCCAGGGACGATTTCCCCGGTATTCAGCTGAAGGGAATACGGGAAGCCGACCCTGTCGAGACTCTTTTGGCTAAAGTCAAACTGGGGCTCATCTCTCCGGACATATTTGCTCAGAAAACGGGATTAGATTCGGTGCTTTATGAAGCGTCCGTCGATAGTAACGTTTACAGACGGGTACTCCTTTTGCAACTTCCGACTCCGTATGCCCCTGAAAAGGTGTTAGCTGCCATAGAGATCCTGAAAGCATTGCCGATCGTAGAAAAAGCGGAGGCGGAATGGTCCTGGCACCCGGGCCTGGATGCTTCTGATGATCCGGACATGAACTGGCTGGGGACGGGGGCACTTCCCAGGGCTGAGTTTTCGGAGGACCGGGTGATCGTTTCCTTGACCAGAGAACAGAGTGCCCTGCTGAAGACGTATACGCCGGAAGATTTCCCCGGACTGAATATTCGGGAGGTAGTAGATCTTACCGCAATGAATGTGCTCATAGCCAAAGTCTCGCGGGGTCTGGTTTCGCAAGAGGAGTTTGTCCGCCTGGGTGGAACAGAAGAGGTCTTTGAAAACGCGTTGAAAGAACCTTATGAACTGGCTGCCCAGATCCTGGTGCTGGAACTCGAAGAGGAATACGTCGGAAAACCGTATGTTTTGAAGACGATCGAGGCGCTGATGACGCTTCCTTATATCAAAGCGGCGATCCCCAACTGGATCGGTTCCGCTCAGTAACAAGCGACAGAATAACAGAACCGGCGGACAAAGCAGGTCTTTGTTCCGCCGGTTTCCTGTTGTCTGAAACCATACTGTATATGAACATGAAAGCCGATTGGTTCCGTTTTCTGCCGGATGCCCGGACAGACAGATACCGGGACAGGGGACGGGATCAGTTTCCGGAGTCTTTGCGCAGGCCGTCCATCAGTTCGTCCAGAGAATCTTCGGAAAGAGTTTCCTCCGGCGCTCCGGCAGCGTCTGCGGCGGGGGCGGCAGGAGGCTGAGACTCGGCAGAAGGCACCTTGGGTCCAGCGGCGACGCCGGCCTCAGGAACGGGAGTTTGCTGCCGGATCGGTTCGCCCAGCGTCTCCCCGGTAAGGTCTTCCTCCGGAAGCGGTTCGTACATCTGCGCCAGCTGTTCTTCCTTCAGGACTTCCTGCACTTCCAGCGCGCGGGTCTCTTCCAGCAGACGGCGTGTCTCTTCGTGGCGGGCGGCCCGCTCGTTGGACCGGTGGATCTCATCGCGTTTTTCGCGGTCCAGATCGACGCGGTCGCGTTTGCGGATGCGGGAGAGCCGGGCGCGCAGGTTTTCTTCGTCGCCGGCCTCTTCCTCTTTGCTGCCGGCTTCTTTCTTTCCGAACAGCCCGGCCAGAGAGAGTTTTTTATCGCCCAGGAAGGCGCGGAGCAGCAGCAGAGCGATCGCGATGAGCAGCAGCGCGCAGACGGTGATCAGCGTGACCTGAGCGCCGAGCAGCAGTCCTTCCGGCTCGTAACTGAGAACGACCCGGTGCGTGCCGGCTTCGACGTCCAGAGAGATCAGCGCTTCGCCCATGAGAGTGATCGAAGCGGCTTTGCCGTCCACGGTGGCGTGCCAACCGTTTTCGTACGGGATCGAGAACAGCAATGTGGAGCGGCGGTCGGCGGTGACTTCGCCGCGCACCTCGGTAGTCTTCAGCGTGTTCACGACTTCAATGTTCGTGAGCGGGTGCTTCATGAGCTCATTGTAGGCGGCGATGAAGTTGTCTGCGTTGAAGAAATAGAGGATCGCGCTCATATTGGCGTCGCCGCTGTTGTTGACGCTGATCTGCGCGCCGGACTTGCACCAGCCCAGATCGATGAAGTAGCCGCGGTTGACACTGTCCCAGTAGCGGGTGACGCCGTCCACCACCGCCGTCACCTGCGAGATGGCCGAAGAGGTGATATAGCAGTAGTAGAAACCGTCTTTCTCGGCCGTGTAGGTGAGGGACTTCCCGGAAATCTTGGTGCCGGTGACAGTCTCCAGAACGTTGCCGGTATTGGCCGCGATATTGACGAAACTGTTCTGCACCTTGGCCGGCGTCCCGATGTTCATGTCCCAGAATTCGTTCGTGTCATCGGGGACGAGGAAGCCCAGCGGCAGCGTATAATTGTATTTGTAGAGATAGCTCTTGTAGCCGAGCGTGCTGGTATCGGTCGCGACCAGGGTGTACAGCGGGCTTTCGGGCCACTGCGCTTCGGCGATGCGGTAGCCGACCGAGAGCATGGAAGCCGTCAGAACGGTGCTGCCGTTGAAACTGTAGGCGTTGATATTGCCCTCCATGCCCAGCTTGGTGTACAGGTGGGAGATGTTGGCGTTGGTCGTGGAAGAGAAGATCGAGGCGGAATTGTATCCGAAGTAGGGACCGTCGTTCTTGGTGCGGATGGAACTGCGTTCGATGCGCGTGAACGGGGAATCCCCTACGGCCTGTTCGATGAGCCGGTCATAGCTCTGGTCATACTGAACAAAGTATTCACGGTCCACGTAACTGACGCTGGTGACGGCAGTGTTGATCGCCATTTCGATGACGAGCAGGATCGTGGCCATGGTCACGGCGCCCAGCCGCTTCAGCCGGTTCGTGAAGTGGAGATAGATGGTCAGGGCATACAGGCCGATGAAAACGATGCTGATGTAGCAGGCGTACCAGGCGATCTCTTTTTTGTCGGCGATCACTTCGATGAGAAGGATGGTGCCGATGCTGCCCCAGACGGTGCCGGTCAGTTTGCCCCGGGTCAGCTTGGGCATGGCCAGCATGCCGCGGAAGCACATGCACAGGAGGATCAGCGTGTAGAGGTAGGACTGGCGGGCGGGCAGCGAGTTGGGATAGTGGAAACCGTGCCAGATGTAGTTGAGCATGTTGGTGTTGAAGCCCAGCAGCATGACGCCCAGCAGGACGGTATAGGCGATCTTTTCCTTGTAGGACACTTCCTTGTTCATGTAGTAGAACGGCAGGAAAAGGAAGACGCCCACACCGGAGTAGAGGTTGGGCCAGTGGTCCAGCCCGGTCTCCGTCTCCACCGTGATCAGATGGCGGGAGAGCATCTCAAAGAAGGAAAAATAATTGCTGACGGTCTGCGGGAAGGTGGTGTTGGCCGAAGCGGTGATCTGCAGCGCGTAGGCGCAGGGGATCAGGAGAACGGCGGCCAGTCCGCCCGCCAGCAGCGAGAAAAGTCCGAAGTTGAAGATCTTGAGGAGGACCTGCGGCACGGTCATGCGGCCGCGGCTGGCCATGCGGGTGATAAAATACAGGACCAGGAAGATGCAGAGCATGATGCTGATATAGTAGTTGCAGAGGATGGCCGCGCCGAGCAGGATGACGTACGGGAAGGGGCGGTTTTCATCGATGAGTTTATCCAGCGCCAGGATGACCAGTGGCGCCAGCCACAGCACGTCGAGCCACATGATGTTCCAGCTGTAAGCCGCCATGTAGCCGCTCAGGGCGTAGCAGATGCCGCAGAAGGCGATCCCGTAGTGCCGGGTGTTGTATTTTTTGGAAAGCATCCAGGCCATGCTCAGGCCGCAGAGACCGATCTTCAGAACGATCAGGAAGGTGATCCACTCGATCACGAAGGAGGCGGGGATCAGAACGGTGAGAAAATGCAGCGGACTGCAGAGATAGTAGGCGAAAAGCGCGGTGTAGTTGGTGCCCAGACCGATATCAAAGGCGTACGTCAGGCTCTTCCCGGCGCGCATGCGCTCCCCGAGATTCTCAAAAAAAGCTACATACTGATGATACAGATCGGTACGCAGGAAGCAGTTTTCTCCGAACGGATAGAGGCCTTTTCCGGCAAAGATCCCGATCATGATCAGGATCGGCAGGACAAAGGCAAGAAGCAGCGGAAGTTTCTGATCAAAGGTCTTCTTCCGGGAGTTCGATCTCAGCGTCGGCATTTTCGGGGATCTCCTTGTTTCTGAAAATGAGTAGTTTGCTGAAGGCGTAGTTCAGGACGCCGATCAGAAAACTGACGATAGGCTTGGTCCAGCGTTCATCCCAGCCGAGACCGTCCACCAGGCTGGTGAGGATCAGGAATTCCAGGATGAACGAGAAGATGCGGGTAGTAAAAAACGTCGTGACTTCCTTGACGACGACCCGGGCGGGGCGCCCCTTGCTCTTGAATACGATGCGCTTGTTCGTCAGGAAGGAGAAGATCATGGAGATGATCCAGGCCAGGATCTCCGCGATCTTGTAATCGACGTTGAAATGAAGCAGCACGTAATAGGCCAGCAGGTTGACCCCGCCGGCCATGAGGCCGAAGATCAGATAGATGAGCGTCTGAACATTCAGAACGTTTTTTGCCAGCTTCTTCATGAAGGGTCATCCTCTCGGGGGATATCGGTCTCTTTGATCAGAAACAGAGGGCGGTCCTTGGCCTCGATGTAGATCTGGGCCACATATTCGCCCACGATGCCCATGGAAAGCTCCAGCACGCCGCCCAGGAACAGCAGCACGCAGAGCGTGGAGGTATAGCCGGGGACGTCGACGCCGCGGATCAGCACCTTGATCAGCACAGCCAGGATATAGATGAGCGAGCCGGCGCAGAGCAGGATGCCCATGTTGCGGACGGCGCGCAGAGGCTTGACGGAAAAGGACGTGATCCCGTCCAGCGCGTAGCGGGCCAGGCTCCGGAGGCTCCACTTGCTTTTCCCGGCCTGGCGTTCGATATTTTCATACGGGATCCATTTGGTCTCAAAGCCGACCCAGGCGAAGATCCCCTTGGAGAAGCGTTCCGATTCGGAAAGTTTCAGGACGGCGTTGACCATCTGGCGGGTCATCATGCGGAAATCGACCGCATTCTGCTCCAGGCGGATGTCCGTCAGGGAATTGCTGATGCGGTAGTAGAGCGAGGACAGCGAGCGGCGCAGCCACCCCTCCCCCTCGCGGTCCAGACGGCGGGCGGCGCAGCAGTCATAGCCCTCTTCGATGCCGGCAGCCATGGCCGGGAGCAGTGCGGGCGGATGCTGCAGGTCGGCGTCCATCACCGCGACCAGGTCGCCGGAGGAATGCAGCAGGCCGGCGTACATGGCGGCCTCCTTGCCGAAATTGCGGGAAAACGAAATGTAATGGACCTCCGGATGAAGGGCGGCCAGGGCGCGGATCTGAGCCTGCGTCCCGTCGCTGCTGCCGTCGTTCACGAAGATATACGAGACCCGGCAGTCTGCCATGGCGGCGGCTGCCCGGGAGGCTTCCTCGTAAAACGGGACGATATTATCTGCTTCATTGTAGCAGGGGATGACCAGATCCAGTGTCTTCATGCGGCTCCTTTCCGGAAACGTTATCTGTCAGTATATCATACGGGACGGGAAGATGCAAAGCCGAAAGGGCCGGAAGTCATTCGCCTTCGCCGCCTTCGCCGTCTCCGCTGCCGTCTTCTCCGCCGTCCTCTCCGGAATACGCGGGAACGTCATCGGGAACGTAGGCGGGCGCGGCATCCGGATCGCTCCCGGGTTCCGGTGCGGGCGTCCCGGCGGGCTCTTTCGGCGCGGACAGTTTCGTGAACATGAGACAGGCGTACAGTACGATGGGGACCGCGATCGTGGCGCCCAACGCCATGCGGAACCAGGTCTGCGACTCTTCCGTGCGGATCAGCGCGAAGATGAAGCAGAGCAGGTACATGGAAAGCAGTACGGCGATTCCGAGGATCGCCATGATACGGGTCAGTTTTTTCATGATCTTCACCTTTCCGGGAGAGTGTGCGGGCTCTGCGCCCGCTTCGGCGTACGCCAAAACACGGATTGACGGATCCGTGTTTTTCTATTATAGTGTAGAAACAGGGTTATGTCAACGAAAGGCCGGCAAAAGAAGCGGCAAAAAGCCGCTGCGGCCGGGACAGACCGCAAAGGGGGAGAAGGTATGAAGCAGGGACAGCTGGCAGTGATCTCCGGCTTTTCCGGAGTAGGGAAAGGGACGGTCATCCGGGAACTGATCCGCCGGAATCCGGAATACCATTATTCCGTTTCCGCCACGACGCGCGCGCCGCGGCCCGGCGAGGTGGACGGAAGGGAGTATTTCTTCCTCACTCAGGAAGAATTTGACGCCTGGGAGGCGGCGGGCGCCTTTCTGGAGCATGCCCGCTACGCCTCGAAATGCTACGGCACCCCGCGGGAATATGTGCGCCGGCAGCGGGAGATGGGCTTCCATGTGGTCATGGATATCGAGACCGACGGGGCCTTTCAGGTGAAACGCTCCTGCCCGGACGCTATTCTGATCCTGCTGATCCCGCCCAGCGCGGCCGATCTGAAAGAACGGCTTGTGGGACGCGGCACCGAGAACCGGGAGCAGGTGATCGCGCGGCTCCTCAAGGCGCAGGCGGAATCGAAACTGGCGGAGCGCTATGACTGGCTGGTCATCAACGACGACGTGGAGCGCTGCGCGCAGGTCATCCACCGTATCGTCAACGGCTGCGGCCGCCCCGAAGAGGACCGCGCGACCTGCCTGGAGATCGTAAAACAAATCAGTCTGGATCTCCCGAAAATCTTGAAAAGTCTGTGATCCTGTGTTACAATCAACTTTTGCAGGATGAAGCGGGGACTGCCCCGACACTGAGATCAACGCGGCCGCCGGGCCGCGGTATTAAGGAGAATACTATGCTGCACCCTTCCTACACGGAACTGATGAGTATCGTCAACAAGGACAGACCTGCGGGCGAAGAAGTGGTGAAGAGCCGCTATTCGATCGTCATGGGAACGGCCAAGCGTGCCCGCCAGCTGATCGACAACGGGTATATGGAACAGGAAGATCACAGCGTGAAGCCGCTCTCGATCGCCGTGGACGAACTGTTTGACGGCAGCGTGCGGATCCTGAACGACGAAGAGGCGGCGGCCGAAGCGGCGCTGCACTGCATGCCGGCGGCAGCTCTGGCCCAGGAAGCCCCGGCCCAGGACAGTTCCGAAGAGGAACCCGTTTCCGCGGAGACGGACAGCGGAGAACTGTTCGGCGACGAGGAACTCATCGGGGAGGAAGAGATCTCCGGCGAAGAGGCGGAAGACGCCGAATAAACGCGAGGGAGGAGCCGGCAGATGCAGGTGTTCTTTGAGTCTTTGGGATGCGACAAGAACCTGGTCGACTCCGAGGTCATGCTCGGATTGCTTCGCGATGCCGGGTATCAGCTGACCGACGATGACCGCGAAGCGGACGTCATCGTCGTCAATACCTGCTGCTTCATCGGGGACGCGAAAGAAGAAAGCATCCGGACCATCCTGGATCTGGCTCAGCGCAAAGAGGACGCGCGCTGCCGGGCGATCGTCGCCACAGGCTGTCTGGCCGAGCGGTACCAGGGCGAGATCCTGACCGAGATCCCGGAACTGGATGCGGTGCTGGGAACCTCCTCGTACGACCGGCTCCCGGAGATCCTGGACGAACTCCTGGAAGCGGAGCCGGAGACGCACCGCCGCGTGTTCGAACCGGTGGACCGTCTGATAGAAACGAATACCCGCCGGGTACTGACGACCGGCGGTCATTATGCATATCTGAAGATCGCCGAAGGCTGCGACAAACACTGCAGCTACTGTGTGATCCCTTCGGTGAGAGGTCGCTTCCGCAGCTATCCCATGGAGCGTCTCCTCGAAGAAGCCCGGCAGCTCGCGGAAGGCGGGGCGGCGGAACTGATCCTGGTCGCACAGGAGACCACGCTTTACGGCACCGATCTGTACGGCCGCAAGATGCTGGGCGAATTGCTGCGGCAGCTGGCTGCGATCCCCGAAGTCCGGTGGCTCCGGGTGCTGTACGCGTATCCGGAGGAGATCGACGGCGACCTCATCCGCGTCATGGCGGAGGAACCGAAGGTCTGCCATTATCTGGACATGCCCGTCCAGTCCGCTTCCGACGCGGTGCTGCGGCGCATGGGACGCCGGACGACGGCGGCCGAACTGGAAAAAACGGTGGAGCGGCTGCGCAGCGCAGTGCCGGACATCTGTCTGCGGACGACGCTGATCAGCGGATTCCCGGGCGAAACGGACGAAGACCATGCGCAGACGCTGGACTTTCTCCGACGCATGCGCTTTGATCGGCTGGGCGTGTTCCCCTATTCCCGCGAGGAAGGGACGCCGGCCGCCAAAATGAAGGATCAGATCCCCAAGCGCATCAAAATGAAGCGCCGCGGCGAGCTGATGCGGGAGCAGCAGCGCATCGCCTTCGAAAAAGCGGAGGAGATGATCGGGCGGCGGCTCACCGTCATGGTGGAAGGGCAGGTCCCGGAGGAGGGGATCTGTGTGACAAGGACGTATATGGACGCTCCCGACGTAGACGGGTATCTCTTCCTGGAAGAAGACCGTCAGCGGCTGTCCGGCAGCTTCGTGCCGGTCACCGTGACCGGAGCCAAAGGATATGACCTGATCGGGAGGGCGGAAGATGAATTTGCCGAATAAACTGACCATGCTCCGCATGTGCCTGGTGCCGGTCATCGTGGCCGTGCTTCTGCTGGGAGAGGGCCGCGTGTGGGACTATACCGCCGCCGGCGTGTTCATTTTTGCGGCGCTGACGGACTTTTTTGACGGGAGCATCGCCCGCAGGCAGCACCTGATCACGGATTTCGGGAAACTGATGGATCCGCTGGCCGACAAACTGCTCGTCTGCTCGACCATGATCTGTCTGCTGTCGCTGGACCGCATCCCCGCCTGGCCGGTGATCCTGGTGATCGCGCGGGAACTGGGCGTGAGCGGCTACCGCGTACTGGCGATGGAAAAGGGCGTGGTGCTCGCCGCCAGCAAACTGGGCAAGATCAAAACGACGCTGCAGGTGCTCTGGGTCATCGCCTGCCTGCTGCATTTCGACGGCGATGCCTGGGCCGTGACCGAGCAGGTGCTCATGTGGGGCGCCGTGATCTTCACGGTGGTTTCCTTTGCCGATTATGTCTTTTCGAACCGGGATCTCATAAAGGAGAGATAAAAACGTGAAGTGGTTCAGTCCTCTGTATCTGGGAGAATCGATCGGGACCGGCGCGGGCAGATACTGCGCCGGGATCGAAAGCGGGAGTGCGGGTCCGTGGGACCGCAGCATCCTGATCGTTCTGTCCGCCCATCAGGGGGCCAGCCTCGAACTCATCACGGTGCGCCTGGCAACGGACAGCCGCAATCTCCGCAGGGAGAACCTGCGGGCGGTGGGACTGGCCGGATCGCTGAAGGAGGCCCGTGAGCTGACCGCGCAGATCGCGCTGGAATGCCTGGAGGCGACCGGCGGCGAAGACCTGAAGGAATGGTTCCTTTCCTTCCCGCAGGAGCGCTGGTCCGACCGGGGGGAGGTGGGCGTATCGAAGCCGTAGCAGCGGTCCTTCTGACCATCCTCAAGATCCTCGGCATCACGCTCCTGGTCATCCTGGGACTGGTGATCCTGATCGTCCTTTTGGTGCTGCTGGTCCCCATCCGCTATGACATCAAAGCGCGGGTGGAAGAAAAGACGATCCGTGCCAAAGTCCGCGTTTCGTGGCTGCTGAGACTGGTGCAGGTGCTTTTCGACTGGAGAGAAAAGTCCGGCCTTTTCCGGGTGAAGATCCTGGGATTCCGGGTCATGGGCAGGACCTTCGGCGCGCCGGCGGGCGGAGCCGGAAAGAAAAAAGAAGAGAAAGAAGAAGCGGAGGAGGCGCCGGAGGAAGCGCCTGCGCCGCCGGTGCATGAGCCCTCGTCCTGGGTCGATCCCTGGGAGACCCCGAAGGCTTCGGTGATCCGGGAGGAAACGCTTCCCGATGAGGTGCAGGCCCCGGCGGTCCCGGAAGGGGAAACGCCGCCGGCCCAAACGGCGCCGGCAGACCCGGCCGCTCCCGCACAGGAGGGAAAAACGGACGGCCCTGCCGCCGCAACAGCCTCGTACGGCGCGGAGACGGAAAAGAAAGACGGGCTCCTGGAACTGCTGAAGAGCCGGTTCACGGCCGTCAGGGACTTCCTGGACGATGCAAAGAATCAGGAAACGATCGCGCTGATCCTGAAGCAGCTGAAGCGGGTCGGAAAGCATCTGATCCCTACGCACTTCCTCACGAGAGGCGAATTCGGCCTCAAAAACCCGGCGCAGACCGGCAGGATCGTCGGTTGGCTGTATTCGCTGACGCCCCTCTACGGAGACAACATCCGGGTGGACGGCGTGTACGACCGGGAAACGGTCAGCGTGTATCTGGAACTGGGCGGCCGCATCCGGCTGGGCATCTTCGTATCGGTCGCCGTCCGGCTGCTGCTGAACAAAAACTTCCGGAAGTGGCTGAAAGCGCTGCTGAAGAAGGACAAAGAAACATCGACAGACAGCTCCGCAGCGGCGGAGAGCAAAGAGACCAAGACCGCGCAGGAATCCGGCAGCCGGCCCGAAGGGGAAAAGGCTGCGGAAAACCAAAGCGGAAGGGAGGCATAAAGTGGCAGGAGAAAACAGTAATCTGGGCAGCGTGATGGAGTCCATGTTCAAGGGGATGGACTACTTTTTCGGCAGCAAGACCGTGGTGGGCGAGGCGATCCGCGTGGATAACAGCACGTTCGTGCTCCCGCTGGTCAATGTGTCGTTCGGTCTTGGCGGCGGCGCCAACCTGAAGGGCGACACCGACCGCAGCTTCGGCGGCGGCGGGATGGGCGCCAGCCTGACTCCCAGCGCGGTGCTGGTGATCCAGGACGGGAGCGCGCGCATCATCAACATCCAGGAGCAGGACAAGCTGATCCACATGATCGAAGGCCTGCCGGATACCGTGAAGCGTGTCATGACTGCGCTGCAGAAGAACAAAAAAGTCGATAAGGCCGTGGAAGAAGCCTTTGATGAGGCAGACGTCTGACCCTTCCCGGGACAGAAAGAAAAAAACTCAAAAAGCGCTTGCATTTTCTGCCGGCGTTTGCTATAGTATTGCCGTTGCGACCCCCGATCGGGCGCAGGGATGATAGAAGGAGGTGCGGTTATGGCAAAGTGTGCTATCTGCGGCAAGGGCGTTCACTTCGGAAACAACGTGAGCCATTCTCATAGAAGAAGCAATCACATCTGGAAATCCAACATTAAGTCGGTTCGCGTCAAAGTCGGTGAACAGACCAAAAAGATGTATGTTTGCACTTCCTGCCTGAGATCCGGCAAGGTCGAGAGAGCGTAAGGATCGACAAAAGCTGCCTGGCAGCCACAGAACGCGGCAGCGGATCCTTTCCGGGATCCGGGGCGTGCCGTAAAGACCGGAACAGCCAAACGGCAGTCCCGGTCTTTTTCATGTCTCAGGGTCCCGATTGTGACCGTTTCCGGTTCAACGGACCGGCGGAAGATAATGGTTCCATGTCGATCGTCGGGGCGGGGCTTTTGAAAAGCCCTGCTCTTTTCTGTATTTCCGTGCGTTCGCGTGCCGGGAGGCCGGAAGGCATGATACCGGACAGGTGAGACCGCGCCCCGGGATCCGGACTTTGTTCAGGGAAGAAATGCTTGCATTCCGGCGCGTTTCAGGTATAATATAGTATCAGCCGCCATAGCGTTTGATGCGGCATTTCTGAAAGGAGGGCCCGATGAAAGGAACATTTACCAATGAGAAAGGCGAAGTCGCCATCGATACCGAGGTCATCGCCAAATATGCGGGCGCCGTTGCCATCGAGTGTATCGGCATCGTCGGCATGGCTGCCTCGAATGTAAAGGAAGGCATCGTCAGCCTGCTGAAGAAGGAAAGTCTGTCTCACGGCGTGACCGTCACGCTGAATGATAATAAGCTGACGCTGGATTTCCACGTGATCGTCGCTTACGGGGTGAGCATCGCCGCTGTAGCCGACAACCTGATCGAGAACGTCAAGTACAAGGTGGAAACGTTTACGGGGCTGCCTGTGGAGAAGGTCAATATTTACGTGGAAGGGGTCCGTCTAATCGACTGACGGCAGGAGGAAAAAGAGTGGCGATCTTAACTATCGATGCGGAGCATCTCCGCAGATACTTTATTTCGGGCGTGCATGCCCTGGAGACCAGCAAGGCCTGGATCAATGATCTGAACGTATTCCCCGTTCCGGACGGAGATACGGGCACCAATATGTGCATGACGCTCGAGTCGGCGGTCAATGAAGTGCAGGGCGTCCAGAAGGAGACCGTGCAGACGCTGGCCAAAGCCATCTCGTTCGGTTCCCTGCGCGGCGCGCGCGGGAACTCCGGCGTGATCATGTCCCAGCTGCTGCGCGGCTTCTGCAAGGAGATCCAGGACAAGACCGAGATCGATCATAAGGTCCTGGCCAAAGCCTGCACGCGCGCGGTAGAGACAGCCTATAAAGCGGTCATGAAGCCCAAGGAAGGCACCATCCTGACAGTCTCCCGCGGCATAGCCGAAAAACTGGCGGAGCTGGCGGAGGAAGAGACCGATCTGACCGTTCTGGTCCAGAAGACGCTGGTCCACGGCGACGAAGTGCTGGAGCATACTCCGGAACTGCTGCCCGTGCTGAAAGAAGCGGGCGTCGTGGACTCCGGCGGGCAGGGCCTCATGGTCTTCCTGAAGGGCGTTTATTCCGCGATGCTGGGCAAGGAGATCCCCGCTCCCGAGGGAACGCTGCTCCCGCCTTCCGGCGGCTCGGCGCGCGCCTCCGTCAATACGGAAAACATCAGCACCAGCGATATCAAGTTCGGATACTGTACGGAATTCCTGATCAATCTGGAGCGTCCGCTCTCCGAGGCGGAAGAGGACGGCTTCCGTGCCTATCTGGAAAGCCTGGGCGACTCGATCGTCATGGTCGCGGATGATGAGATCGTCAAGGTCCACGTCCACACCAACGACCCCGGTCTGGCCATCCAGAAGGCTCTGACCTTCGGCGGTCTGACCAACATGAAGATCGACAACATGCGCTTCGAACACCGCGAAAAACTGATCGCGGATGCCTCCCGCATCGCAGCGGAAGAGAAACAGAAAAAAGAAGCCGAGACCCGTCAGAAAAGCGTCCATAAGGCAACGGCTTTTATTTCCACCTGCGCCGGCGCCGGCATGAAGGAGATCTTCACCAGCCTGGGCGTCGACATGATCGTCGAGGGCGGCCAGACCATGAACCCCAGCACGGACGACATCCTGAAGGCTGTGGAAGCCGTGAACGCGGACACCGTGTTCATCCTTCCGAACAATTCCAATATCATCCTGGCGGCCGAGCAGGCCCGCAAGCTGGCGGAAGGCTGCAAGGTCGTGGTGATCCCCACCAAGACGATCCCTCAGGGCATCAGCGCCATGATGAATTACATGCCGGAAGACAGTGCGGAGGTGAACGCGCAGCGGATGAAGGAAGGGCTTTCCGCCGTCCGCAGCAGCGAGGTGACCTATGCCGTGCGCAATACGCATATCGCCGGCAAGGAGATCTCCGAGGGAGATATCATGGGGCTGGGCGGTCCCGACGGACTCTATGCGGTCGGACAGGGCGTCGCGGAAACGACCATGGCGACCGTCGCCGAGATGATCCGGGACGACTCCACGCTGGTCACGCTCTACTTCGGGGAAGGCGTGACGGCCGATGAGGCGGAAGACCTCCGTGCCAAACTGGCGGAGGCGTATCCGGACGCCGAATTTGAAGTGTTTGACGGCGGACAGCCGATCTACTATTACATTATCTCCGTGGAGTAATGCTGCGCGGACAGTCTGGGCAGAAGACGATCCTTCCGACAGAGGATGTCCTCTGCCCTTTTTGAGAGGAAGGGCATGGAACTGACATCTCCGGTCACGGCGATCCCGGGCATAGGGAAAAAGTCGGCAGAGGAATGGGCTGGAGCCGGCATCCGGACCGTAGAGGACGTGATGCTTGCTTTTCCGTCCTCGTATGAGCGGCTGCCGCAGATCCGGGAGATGGACGCCCTGGAAGAGGGCGAGCGGGCGGCCGTGCGCGGGACCGTCATGACGGCGCCGCTGCTGCGCCGATCGGGCAAAAGCACGTCGCTTTCGATGCGCGTTTCGGACGGGAGCGCTTCGCTGACCGCCGTTTTTTTCAATATGCCCTACCTCAAGAACTCGCTGGTGAAGGGCCGAGAGAGCGTGTTCTTCGGCCGGGTGGCGGCCGGAAAACAGGGCGGGCTCCTGCTGGTTCAACCCAAACTGTTCACGGAGGCGCAGTACGCAGCCATAAGCGGCACCATCCGCCCGGTGTATCCCGCCGGCGCGCTGACGCAGAAGAAAACGGAGAAGGCGGTGGCTGCTGCCTTTGACGCCGGGCTCGTGCTTCCCGATCCTCTGACCGCCGGACTGTGCCGGCCGCTTTCCGGAGAGGCACAGGCTCTCAGCCGTACGCAGGCTGCCCGCGCCATGCATTTCCCGGCCTCCGAGGCGCAGCTCCGGGCGGCCCGGGAGCGGCTGGCCTATGAGGAATTTCTGACGTTTTTCCTGTCGATCCGTCTGGGGAAGGAGCATCTTCCGGAGGCGAACGCCTGTCCGATGCCCCGGCAGGAGGCGGTGCGGAGCCTGATCGCCCGTCTCCCGTATACGCTCACCGGCGCCCAGCAGCGGGCGGCCGAAGAGATCCTGGCCGATCTGAAAGGCTCCCGGCCCATGCACCGGCTGATCCAGGGCGATGTCGGTTCCGGCAAAACAATCCTGGCTGTGACGGCCCTGGTGTGCGCCTGGGAAAACGGCTTTCAGGGCGCCCTGATGGCGCCGACGGAACTGCTGGCGCATCAGCATCATGAAAAGATCACGGCACTGTTTTCGCGCCTGGGCCTGCCGATCCGCTGCGAGCTTCTGACCGGTTCCGCCACGGAGACCGAAAAGCGCTTCGCCCGGGCCCGGATCGCTGCCGGAGTGGCCGATCTGGTGATCGGCACCCACGCGCTGATCCAGGAGGCGGTCTCTTTTGCCCGGCTGGGACTGGTCGTGACCGATGAACAGCACCGCTTCGGGGTGCGCCAGCGCGAGACGCTGGGCGCCAAGGGAGAGTGTCCTCACATGCTGGTCATGAGCGCCACGCCCATTCCGCGGACGCTGGCCATGATCCTGTACGCAGATCTGGACGTTTCGGTGCTCCGTGAACGGCCGGCCGGCCGGCAGCCCGTGCAGAGCGCGGTCATCACACCGCGTCAGCGGGCGGCAGCCTTCCGGCTCATGCAGCGCGAGATCGATGCCGGCCGTCAGGTTTATATCATCTGCCCGCTGGTAGAGGCGGGGGAGACATCCGATGCCGAAAACGTCACGGACTATACGGAAAAACTGCGGGAGGTGTTCCCGCCCTCCGTGCGCATCGCTTCCCTTCACGGCCGTATGAGACCGGAAGAAAAAAACGCCCGCATGGAAGCCTTCCTGCACCGGGAAACGGATATCCTGGTCTCGACTACCGTGGTCGAGGTGGGCGTCGACGTGCCGAACGCGACGGTCATGATGATCGAGAACTCCGAGCGCTTCGGCCTGGCCCAGCTGCATCAGCTGCGCGGCCGCATCGGCCGGGGAACGTCCCCGTCCTGGTGTCTGTTCGTGGACGCCTCGGGCAAAAAAAAGAAAAACGAACGGCTGGCCGTGCTGGAACGAAGCTCGGACGGCTTTGAGATCGCCGAGGAAGACCTGCGGCTGCGCGGCCCCGGAGAACTGCTGGGCGTGCGGCAGAGCGGCGCGATGGAGTTTGAGATCGGCGATATCTATACAGACCACAGCCTGCTGCTGCTCGCTTCGGAGCAGGCGGGGCGGCTCCTGAGCCGGGATCCCGGCCTGAACGCCCCGGAGCACGCGCTCCTGAAGGAGACAGTGCTGAAAAAGCAGCCGAGAGACTGAAACGCCGGACAGACGGCAGCAAGGGAAACAACCACGGCCGTGCCGGGCGGCACGGACCGGAAAGGACGATCGGGACTATGACAGACAGCGATCAGCTCAGACTTCTCTACGGCGCTCAGGGCGCCGAAGCGGCCGCCGGCCGCATCGCCTCGCTCCGGGAAAACTTCCGGGCCTGTTTCGGAAAAGAGGCGGAATTCGTGTTTTCCGCGCCGGGCAGGACGGAGATCGGCGGCAACCATACGGATCATCAGCTGGGCTGCGTGCTCGCGGCTTCAGTCGATCTGGATGCGCTGGCGGCGGTGAGGCGCGTCCCGGGAACGGGCATCCGCCTGATTTCCGAAGGGCACGGGGAGTGCCGGACGGATTATGACGGCGCGCCGCGCCGGGAGGAGGCAGGAACGACCGCAGCGCTGATCCGGGGGATGACCGGCGGCGTTTTGGGAGGCCGGCGCCCGGACTGCGGCCTGGAAGTGTATGTGTCCTCCCGCGTGCCGGCCGGCAGCGGGCTTTCTTCCTCGGCCGCTTTCGAGATCCTGATCGGCACCGTTTTGAACGAACTGTTCCGGGACGGATCCGTGACCGCCGCCGAACTGGCCCGGATCGGCCAGCGGGCGGAAAACATCTATTTCGGAAAACCCAGCGGCCTGCTGGATCAGATGGCCTGCGCCGTGGGCAGCGCGGTCTTTATCGACTTCGGCGCAGGCGGCGGCCCGCTGGTCCGCCGCGTGGAAGCGGATCCGGAGGCGTTCGGCTATAAGCTCTGCATCATCTACTCCGGCGCAGGCCATGAAGACCTGACCGACCAGTACGCGGCGATCCCCGCCGAATGCCGGGCGGTGGCGGCCTGTTTCGGGAAGAGGGTGCTGCGCGAAGTGCCGGAAGCGGACTTTTTGCGGGAGATCCCCGAGCTGCGCCGCCGGGCCGGCGACCGGGCCGTGCTGCGCGCCCTGCATTTTTACGGGGAGGACCGCCGGGCCCGCGAAGAGGCTCAGGCGCTGGAACGGAAAGATTTCGGCGCTTTCCTGAGACTGGTGCGCGAGTCGGGGCTTTCCTCGGCGCGGTATCTGCAGAATATCGTGCCGGCCGGTGCCGCGCGGCATCAGGAACTCATGGTGACGCTGGCGCTGGCGGAAAAGGTCCTGGCCGGGGAAGGCGCGGTGCGCGTGCACGGCGGCGGCTTCGGCGGAACCGCACAGGCCTTTGTCCCGGAGGAACGGCTGGCGGCATTCAAGGCGGAAATGGAACGCTTCCTCGGGAGCGGCAGCGTGCAGACGCTGCGGATCCGTCCGGCTGGGGGCGTCCGGCTGCTGTGACCGGAGGGCGCAGCGGGCACGGCCCGCAGACAGAAGAACGATCATGATCCGGTAAAGGAGAAAGAGGAGATGAATGCAGTCAGTTTCGGCCGCTGCCCGGCCGGGGAAGTCCGGGAGATCACCCTCTCTGACGGAGTCGGGATCCGGGCAAAGATCCTGACGCTCGGCGCGACGCTGCGCTCGCTGTTCGTTCCCGGCCGGGACGGACGGCCGGTCGACGTGGTGCTCGGCTATGACAGCGCGCAGGAGTATTATGACGGCGGCAATTATTTCGGGGCCTCCGTCGGCAGGAACGGCAACCGCATCGCCGATGCCGAACTGCCGCTGAACGGGTGTATCTGGCCGCTCACGGCCAATGAGGGGCGCCACCAGCTGCACGGCGGCCGGGACGGCTTCTCCCATCGCCTGTGGGACGTCGAGGCGGACGAAAAAAAGGCGGTCTTCACGCTGGTCTCGCCCCACCTGGACCAGGGGTTCCCCGGCACGATGACCGTGCAGGTCTGCTATTCGCTGGAGACCGCCGGCGAGCTTTCGATCACGTACCGGGCGGTCTCGGACCGCGATACGGTATTCAATATGACCAACCATGCCTATTTCAACCTGTCCGGCCACGATTCGGGACCGGCGGACGGCCATCTGCTGAGCCTGGCGGCCGACGCTTACACCGAAGTGCGGCCCGACCTGATCCCCACCGGCCGTATCCTGCCCGTGGCAGGCACGGATTTTGACCTGCGCGCTCCGACGCCGGTCGGAGAGGTCCGGACCCGTCCGGCCCTTCTGGCCACAGGCGGGCTCGACCACAACTTTGTGCTGAGAGGCACACAGCCCGCGGCGGTGCTGGAAAGCCCGCGCAGCGGCATCGTCCTGGAGACCCTTACCGACCAGCCCGGCCTGCAGGTCTATATGGCCGGCTCCCTAACCGCCTGTCAGGGCAAAAACGGCGCCCGTTACGACAGACACCACGCTGTCTGCCTGGAGACCCAGCATTTTCCCGATGCGGTCCACCACGCGGATTTCCCCTCGACCATCCTCCGCGCCGGAGAGACCGGCGTGACCCGGACGGTCTATCGATTCAAAAGGAGATAGTTATGCTTTACCCCGGACTGGAAGAGATCATCATTGATGCCGTGCTGCTGGTGGTCCTGCTGGCGGCGGTCATCGTGGGCGCGGTGCGCGGCCTGTTCCGCAGCGTCATGTCGATCGTCGTCATCGTGGTCGCGATCTTCGTCGCCTCCTTCGTCTCGCGCCTGGCGGCCGAGCCGCTCGCCGACTGGCTGTACCCCAAGGTGGAGGAGAGCCTCAATCTGAGCACTACCCTGTCCTCACTGCTGACGGACGAGATCAAGCAGGCCATCGAGGCGGAGGATCAGAAGACCGAAAAACTGGTGGAGGCGATCGCCAAGACCGAAATGTACAAGAACGTGGCCGGCGCCATCACGCGCTTCGGCATCACCGACGAAAAGATCCGGGAGACGCTGGCGCAGACGATCGACGACTTCGACTTCTCGTCGGCGGTCCCCGAGGACGCTCTGAAGGAGGCCGTGACTACGCTGGGCAAGACGATCCTGCGCGGGATCATCGTGGCGATCCTGTTCCTGATCCTGTTCCTGCTCCTGTCCTTCCTGCTGACCTGGGCAGTCAAGGGTCTCAACGAGCTGATCTCCAAGATCCCGGTGGTCGGCGCGCTCAACGCGCTGGGCGGCATCGTCCTGGGCGGCGGCATCTGCCTGCTCCTCATCTGGGTGGTGCTGATGTTCCTGAGCGGCATCGGTCTGGGCTTCTTTGAGCAGCACCGCGAAGGCACGCTGCTGCTGAATCTGCTGATGACGTACAATCCGCTGACCCAGCTGATCCACTGATGCGCTGCGGGGCGGTTTCCGCCCCGCAGCGGGTCATCTGCCGCGGCTTTTTCGGGCGGCGGCTTGACTTTTGCGGCCAATTTTCTATAATGAGCAGTATCCGGCGGGCGGATCCGGCGGAAGAAAGAGGAAAAAACTATGCTGTTCCAATCCAGAACCCATACCTGCGGCCAGCTGAGAGAAGCGGATGCCGGAAAGACCGTCACCCTGGTCGGATGGCTGGAAAACATGCGTATCGTCGGCAGCGGCCTGGCCTTTATCGTCCTTCGCGACTTTTACGGCACGACCCAGCTGGTGGCCGAAACGGAAGAGATGATCGCGCGGTTGCGTGCCATCAATAAAGAATCTACCGTCTCCGTGACGGGCGCCGTGCGCGTGCGCGCGAGCCGCAATCCCAAGCAGCCGACCGGCGATATCGAGGTCGTCCCTGAGACCGTGGAGGTCCTCGGGCGCTGCCGCTTCAACGAGCTGCCCTTCGAGATCAACCGCAGCCGCGAGGCAGACGAGTCGCAGCGTCTGCGCTACCGCTACCTCGACCTGCGCAACCCCGCCGTGAAAAAGAACATCATCCTGCGCAGCCGGGTGATCGAAGCGATCCGCCGCGCCATGTGGGATCACGGGTTCCTGGAGATCACGACGCCCATCCTGACGGCCTCTTCGCCGGAAGGGGCCCGCGACTACCTGGTGCCGGCCCGCAAGCACCCCGGCAAGTTCTATGCGCTGCCGCAGGCGCCGCAGCAGTTCAAGCAGCTGCTCATGACCTCCGGCTTCGACCGCTATTTCCAGATCGCTCCGTGCTTCCGCGACGAGGACGCGCGCGGCGACCGCTGCCCGGGCGAGTTCTATCAGTTGGACATGGAGATGTCTTTCGCCGGCCAGGACGATGTCTTTGCGGTCATCGAAGACGTGCTTCCGCCCATCTTTGCTGAATACGGCACCTACGATATCGCTTCCCGGCCGCCGTTCAGGCGCATCCCCTACCTGGAGGCGCTGGAGACTTACGGCTCCGACAAGCCCGACCTCCGCATCGACCTGACCTGCAAGACGGTCACAGACCTTTTCACAGACACCGGATTCGAGCCGTTCCGCGGAAAGATTGTCAAGGCTATCCCGATCTCGGGCTGCACGCTGACCCGCAAGCAGACTGAAAAGCTGCTGGCTGACTGCGAGGTGCAGTCCGGCGTGAAGGGCTACTGGGTCCGTATGGACGAAAAGGGCGAGCCGGCCGGCGGCATCGCCAAGTTCGCGGCCCCCGTCTGGGACAGCCTGAAAGAGAGACTGGGCCTTACGCCGAATACGCTGGTCGTACTGGCGGCCGGCGACTACGCGGTCAAGGCGGCCGGCGTCATGATCAAATTCTTCGGCGCCGCCTGCGAAGGTCACATGGACAAAGAACGCTACGAGTTCTGCTGGATCGTCGACTTCCCCATGTATGAGATCGGCGACGAGTCCGGCGAGCTGGAATTCTGCCACAATCCGTTCTCGATGCCCTCCGGCGGTCTGGAAGCCCTGGAAAAAGCCGCCTGCGGCGAGCTCGACCCGCTGACGATCATGGCGCAGCAGTATGACCTGGTCTGCAACGGGGTGGAGCTTTCTTCCGGCGCGGTCCGCAACCACGATCCGGAGATCATGATCAAAGCCTTTGAGCTGGTCCGCCTGGGCGAAGAGGACGTCAAGAAAAAATTCCCGGCCATGTACAACGCCTTCTGCTACGGCGCGCCGCCTCATGCGGGCATCGCGCCCGGCGTCGACCGCATGGTCATGCTGCTGGCCGGCGAAGACTCCATCCGCGAGGTCATCCCCTTCCCCATGAACAAGAGCGCGCAGGACGTGATGATGGGCGCTCCCGGCGAAGTGACGCAGAAGCAGCTGGACGAGCTGAACATCCGTGTGACGGCTTTCGAAAAAGAATAAGCGCGCGGGACCATCCCGCCTCTTTCAAACCTCCGGCCCCGGAGACTGTCCGGGACCGGAGGTCTTTCTGTCTGACGCAGGATGCGCCTTGTTTTCGGCATTTCACGGAAAACCGTAGAATTGAGAAGAAAAATACGGTATGGTAAAATCAGCGGACGAAGAACGTGGTTTCGTTTCACGCAACAGGCTTTTCGATTTCCATAAGGAGGGATCTCATGCTGAAGATTAGCAGATTCACCGTTGAGAATCTGGCAAAGGACTGTATCACGGACAATAAAGCGCCGGTCTTTGCCTTCTCGACCGAGAGCGACCGTCCGGGCGCTCAGTTAAAAGCCGCTTCAATCACGGTCGGCGGCTGGACCAAGGAAACGGCGCAGCAGACCGGTATCCGTTATGACGGGCCGGCGCTGGCTCCCTTTACCGCGTATACGGCAGAACTGACCGTGCAGGACGACGCCGGCGAGTCGGCCTCGGCCTGTGTCGGCTTCCGCACCGGCCGGCTGGATACCCCTTGGCAGGGCATCTGGATCTCCGACGCGGCCTATCAGTTCACGGAAAAAGGCGTCAGCCCCGTGCCGATGACCTTCCGCAAACAGCTGTCGCTGTCCGGCAAGGTGAAAAAGGCCGAGATCCTGGCCACGGCTATGGGCATCTATGAACTGTATATCGACAAAAAGCGGGTGGGCGACCGGTATTTCGCTCCCGGCTTTACCAGTTACAAGACGAATCTGATGTATCAGACGCTCGACGTGACGGAAGCGCTGAGCGGCAAAGCGCCGGTGCTGGAGGCCGTCGTGGCAGGCGGCTGGGCCGTCGGCAGTTTCGTTTTCACCCGCGGCAACCGCGCCATCCATGACCGCCAGGCCCTGCTGCTGGAAGTGCGCGTCACGTATGACGACGGCCGCAGCGAAGTGATCGGGACGGACGAGACCTGGGAGGTCACGGAAGACGGTCCCGTGAAGATGGCGGATTTCTACGACGGCGAAACATACGACGCTGCCGCCGACCCGGCCTCCTTCGTGTGGCGCAGCGCTGCGGCGGAAACTCTGAAGATCCGTCCGCAGATCCTTGCCGAATACGGCAGCCCTGTGCTTCCGCACGAGGTCTTTCAGCCGAAGAGCTGCAAGAAGGTGGGAGACGCGTTCATTTACGACTTCGGGCAGAACTTTGCCGGCGTCGTGAACCTGAAGATCAACGGCAAAAAGGGGCAGACCGTCACCGTGAAGCATGCCGAGATCCTGAACCGGGACGGCAGCCTGAACCTGTCCTTCCTGCGCAGCGCCAAGGCGACGCTCACCTATCTCTGCAAAGATGGCCTGCAGTGCTACAGCCCCCGCTTCACCTATATGGGCTTCCGGTATATCAGCATCGAAGGCATCGACGCGAAGGACGTCGAGGTCACGGCGACCGCTATCTATTCCGATCTGGAGCAGATCGGCAGCTTCGCCTGCTCCGATCCGCTGCTGAATCAGCTGCAGTCCAACATCGTCTGGGGCGCCAAGAGCAATCTGGTGGATATCCCCACCGACTGCCCGCAGCGCGACGAACGCATGGGCTGGACCGGCGATATCCACGTCTTCGGTCCCACGGCCTGCTTCAATTTCGATATGTCCCGTTTCCTCGATAAGTGGCTGAAGGATATGCGGGCCGAGCAGTTCCCGGGCGGCGGCATCCCCAATACGGTCCCCCGTCAGGGCTACGGTTTCCCGACCACCATGCCCGATATGGCCGTCGACTGGTGGGATGACGCCTGCATCATGGTCCCCTGGGCGCTGTATCAGGCGTACGGCGATGAAGAAGTCCTGCGCATCAACTACCGGATGATGAAAAAATATATCAAGGCGGAACTGTTCTGGGCCGGACTGCTTTCGTTCGGAAAGCGCCGGTATATCTGGAATACGCCGGGCATCTTCCACTTCGGCGACTGGGTAGCGCCGGATGTCCCTCAGATGGGGCAGTGGCAGGCCCGCGCCAAGTGGACCGGTACGGCCAGCATCAAGAACTGCGCCGCCACGGTCGCGAAAATCGCGCAGATCCTGGGCGAGGAAGAAGACCGCAAATACTACAGCGGTCTGGCGGAGAAGGTGTCTGACGCCTACTGCTCGGTGCTGACCGACGGCAACGGCAAACTGCTGGGCAGCGAATTCCAGACGGCCTACGTTCTGCCGATCTATCTGGAGATGTTCCCGAACGAAGAGATCCGCGAAAAAGCGGTACAGAATCTGATCCGTCTGGTCGAGGCGGGCGATTACTGCATCGGTACGGGCTTCCCCGGCACGCCGTATATCCTCTTTGCTCTCTGCGATACCGGCCACGCCGACGTGGCTTTCAAGATGCTCATGAACACCAAATGCCCTTCCTGGCTGTACGAAGTGCGCGTGGGCGCCACGACCATCTGGGAACGCTGGGACGGCCTCGATGAGAACGGCGAATGCCCGATCGGCGACAGCGGCACGGCCGACGTGATGATCAGCTACAACCACTATGCCGCCGGCGCGGTCGGCGCGTTCCTGTACCGCCGCATCGCCGGTCTGGAGATGACGGCGCCCGGCTATAAGACGTTCCGTATCCGGCCCATCCCGGGCGGCGGACTGACCGGCGCCGAGGCCTCCGTGATCACGCCGTACGGCAAGGCGGCCTCTTCCTGGAAGACCGAAAACGGCAGTTTCGTGCTCACAGCACAGGTCCCCATGGGCACTTGGTGCGAGGTCGTGCTGCCGGACGGCAGCTCCCGGATGGCGGAGAGCGGCACGCACACTTTCCGCTGCAAACTGTAAGACCGACAGTTTTCTCCTCCTTTCCCCCTGCGGCTGCTCCCGCAGGGGTTTTTTGGGGAAAGTCTGTTTACATTTTCCCGGAGGATTGGTATACTTTCCTTATAGACCATTCGGATCTGGGATCATTTCAGGAACGGAAAGAAACGAAGAACGGAGCGTAGGACGGTATGATCACGATCGCACTGGTGGAAGATGACAGTAAATACAGAAAAGCTTTTACAGAGTATCTGAAACGGTATGAAGCAGAGACGGGACAGCAGTTCCGGATCTCGGTCTTTGCCGACGGACGGGAGATCCTGCGCGATTACCGTCCGGGATGGGATATCATCCTGATGGATATCGCCATGCCGGAGATGGACGGCATGACGGCTGCGGAAAAGATCCGCGAGACCGATCAGGACGTGATCATCATCTTTATGACGAACATGCCGCAGTACGCGATGAAGGGCTATACGGTGGAGGCGCTCGACTACGTGCTCAAACCCGTCACCTATTTCGCCTTTACGCAGCGGATCGAAAAAGCCGTGAGCCGGCTGAAAAAGCGCAGCAGGAACTATCTGGCGATCAACTTCCACGGCGGGCTCAAGCGTCTGGACGTCGGCGAGATCACTTATGTGGAGGTGCTCGATCACGACCTGGTCTATCATGTGGGCCGCGAGACCTACACCACGCGCGGCACGCTGGCGGAGGCGGAAAAATCCCTGAAGGACGCGCCGTTCTTCCGGGTCAACAAGAGTTTCCTCATCAATCTGGAATACGCCGAGGGCGTCCGGCAGAACGAGGTGATCGTGGCCGGCGATTCCGTCAGCGTGGCCCGGGCACGCAAAAAGGCGCTCATGGATGCGCTGAACGATTATATGAGCGGAGCGGGGAAATAATGGGAGATCTGGGACATACACCGGGCATTTTCTATGCGGCCGCCTACTTTCTGAGCATCCTTGTTCAGCTTTTCGTGAACCGCCGGCGCTTTGAGAACTGGCGCTCCTGGGGCATCGCGACGGCTTTTTTTGCCGCGATCGGCACCTTCATGGTCCTGACGGACGGCGGGCCGGACTGGGCTTTCATCCCCTTTATGGCCGTGATCGTGCTGCTGCAGTACGCCTGCCTGCGCCTTGCCTGCGACTTCGGGAAAAAGAAGGCGGCGTACTTCACGGTGCGGACGTTCATCCTCGGAGAGGCGGCTGCCAGCCTGGAGTGGCAGCTGTATTATTTTGCCGTGAAGGGACTGGGCATGCCGAAGGCCGTCTGGTTCGCGGTCCTTTCGGCGGTTGTGAGCCACGGGCTGTTCTTCTGGCTCATCTATACTCTGGAAAAACGCTATGCCCAGGCCAACGGCGACCTGGAGATCAACGGCCGGGAACTGGCCACGGTCCTCGTGATCGGCGTTTCCATCTTTGTTCTGAGCAATCTGAGTTTTGCTTCTCCCGAGACGCCGTTCTCCGCCCGCAACGACCCGGAGATCTTCGCGATCCGCACCCTGGTCGATATGGCCGGCGTCGGCATCCTGTTCGCCTATCATATGCAGCTCTGCGAGCTGAAGACGCGCATCGAGAACGAATACCTGACCAAACTGCTGCATATGCAGTACGAAAACTATCGGGTCAGCAAGGAGAGCGTGGAACTGGTCAACCGGAAGTATCACGACTTGAAGTACCAGATCAATCTGCTCCGCAGCGGGATCTCCCGGGAGGAGCAGGAAGCCTATCTGGATCAGCTCTATGAAGAGATCAAGTCCTACGAGGCTCAGAACAAGACCGGCAACAACGTGCTGGATACGCTCCTGACGGCCAAAACGCTGCAGTGCCAGGCCGGCGGGATCATCCTTACGGCGGTCGCCGACGGCGCGGCCATGGAGTTCATGGACCCGATGGACGTCAGTATCCTCTTCGGGAACGCGCTGGACAACGCGATCGAGTCCGTGATGAAGATCGAAGAGCAGGACAAGCGGCTGATCCACCTTTCCGTCGACCGGCAGAAGAACTTCCTGCGGATCCGTCTGGAAAACACCTGTGCGGAAACGCCGACCATGATCAACGGGCTGCCGGCTACGAGCAAGAAGGACAAGGCCTTCCACGGCTACGGGGTGAAGAGCATCGTCAGTATCGTGGAAAAGTACGGCGGTTCCGTGAAAATGCTGCCGCGGGAGGGCTGGTTCGAGCTGAATCTGCTGATCCCGGTCGTTTGAAGCGCTGCGGGACAGACCCTTTTCAGTCCCGGCCGACCGAAGAAAAGAGCATGCTGCACCGGGCGGTGCGGCATGCTCTTTTGTTCGGGGGAACGGCGGCGCCTCAGTCTACCTGCGAAAGATAGGCCTGCTGCTCCGGCGTCAGACGGTCCAGGGAGACTCCCAGCGTCTGCAGCTTGATGCGCGCCACGGCTTCATCGATCTCCCGCGGGACCTGATAGACCCGCTTCTCCAGACCCTCGCCGCATTTGACGAGGTATTCCAGACACAGCGCCTGGATCGCGAAGCTCATGTCCATGATCTCGGCGGGATGTCCATTGCCTGCGGCCAGGTTGACCAGGCGTCCCTCGGCCAGCAGATTCAGTATGCGGCCGTCTTTCATGCGGTAGCCGGTGATATGGGGCTTGCGCTGCCAGATTTCGGAGGCGGCCTCCGCCAGTTCCTGTTTGTTGATCTCCACATCGAAATGGCCGGAATTGGCCAGCAGCGCGCCGTCTTTCATAACGGCAAAGTGCTCGGCGCGGATCACGTCGCGGCAGCCGGTCAGGGTCACGAACAGATCGCCGATACGGGCGGCCTCCGCCATGGGGAGCACCGTGAACCCGTCCATCACGGCCTCGATCGCCTTGACCGGGTCGATCTCGGTCACGACGACCACGGCGCCCATGCCTTTAGCGCGCATGGCCAGGCCTTTGCCGCACCAGCCGTAGCCGGCCACGACCACGGTCTTGCCGGCGATGATCAGGTTGGTCGCGTTCATGATCCCGTCCAGCGTGGACTGTCCCGTTCCGTAGCGGTTGTCGAAGAGATGCTTGCAGTCCGCGTCGTTCACGTCGATCATGGTATAGTCCAGGAGACCGGCTGCCTGCCGCGCAAAGAGCCGGTGGACGCCGGTGGTGGTCTCTTCGCAGCCGCCGATCAGCTGTTTCCCGTAAGCGCGGCAGCTGCCGTGGAGCAGATGCATCAAATCGCCGCCGTCGTCGATCAGGACGTCCGGACAGCAGGAGAGCGTCTGCGCCAGATGGCGGGTGTATTCCTCCTCCGTGACGCCGTGACGGGCGTGGACCGTCAGACCCTGCGCCGCGACGGCGGCTGCCACGTCGTCCTGGGTAGAGAGCGGGTTGCAGCCGGTCACGGAGACCTCTGCGCCGCCGGCCGCCAGCGTCAGCGCCAGAAAGGCCGTTTTGGCTTCCAGATGGATGGACATGGCGATGCGGCGCCCCCGGAAAGGCTGCTCCGCTTCGAAGCGCCGGCGGATGCTCCGCAGGATGGGCATATAGCTTTCGACCCAGAGGATCTTGTCGAGGCCCGAAGGAGCCAGGGAAATGTCGAGGATGTCGTTCATGGCAGTCTCCTTTTCTTTCTCCTGTCTATTATAGACGGAAGCGGGAGCTTTGTCACCCGGAAATTCCGGGCGGAAGGATAACAGCAAAGCCGGCTGCCGGTTCATCGGCCGACGGGGCTTTCCCTGCCCGGAAAGGAGACGGAGGGAGACGATCCTCTGCGAAGGGATGCCCTTTCCGTACGGGTTTTTATGAACGGAAAAGAGCGGCAAACCGTGAAAAAATGTTGACGTATCAGCGCTTTTTGTAAAAATCCGATTGACAAGCGCCCGCCCTTCCCGTATAGTGAAACCGACTGATCCGGGAGACGGCCTCCCGGTACACGAGCTCGCGCCCCGCGCGGAACGGAGAGGAAAATGCAGCTGATCGTAAGCAGGAAGGTGACCCGGGTGAGTTTCCCGGAGGAGCAGTATGCCCCCTCGGATGACGTGCTGGCCGTTGTGGCTGCCGGCAGTTTTTCGGTGGAAGATGAGAACGGACCCTGGATCGTAGGCCCCGGCGAGGGCTTCTGTTTCCGAAACGACAGGACCTATTCCCGCCATATACTGGAACCGGCCACCATGGTCCTGTACCGCTACCGCGACGAAGAGCATGCCTTCCCGGAAGGCACGCTGCACTTCGGCGACGCGGAGCGCTTCTTTTCCACCTTGCGTATGCAGGATGCCCTCGAAAACAAGATCTGCGCTGACGACGACGAGAGCCGCAATATCCTCTGGAAGGATCTGCTGCTGCAGTTCCGCCTGACCAACGGGGCCGGCGATCCCGCGCTGGCCACCGACTCGATCGTCCGCGAGGCGGCCCGGGAGATCCGTGCGCACATGGCCGACCGGCTGAACCTGAATCAGATGGCCGGGCGCTACGGCCTGAGCTACGTTCATTTTGCGCGGCGCTTCAAAGCGGCCGCCGGGATCCCGCCTTCGGTCTATCTGACCCGGCTGCGGCTGCGGCAGGCCTGCCGCCTGCTGGAGGAGAGCACGCTGCCTATCCGGGAGATCGCGCCGCTGTGCGGCTTCAGCAACGAATACTATTTCAGCAATTTCTTCCGCGAGCACACGGGCACGCCGCCCGGAGAATACCGCAGCGCGGTAAGAGACCTGTAAAAAACTCAAAAAAACGCTTGACATTCTCTCCGTAAAGCGCTATGATATCGTTTGCCGCGTGAGAAGAGCGGCATGGGTGCGTTTAGCTCAGCTGGATAGAGCGTTTGGCTACGGACCAAAAGGTCGGGGGTTCGAATCCTCTAACGCACACGAATGACCCTGCTACGGCGGGGTCTTTCATTTTTCAGGCGGATGTGGCGGAATCGGCAGACGCGCCGGATTTAGGTTCCTGTGCCGCAGGGCGTGCGGGTTCAAATCCCGCCATCCGCAGCTTTTACGAAGGCGCTGTGAAAAAGCGGTGACGCGTTTTTTCACAGCCTCTTTTTTTGTGCTTTCCGGAGCGCGGCGGTTTTCCGAAGCGGGGCTTGTGGAATCGTTCTGTTTATGGTATGATAAACAAACAAAGTGAAAAAGAGCGTTCTTCACTATACTACATGAAGGAGTTAATGCACGTGGACATCGAACAACTCATCAGTAAACTGGCGATCGAAGAAAAAGCGGCCCTGCTGCAGGGCTGGACCACCTGGACGACCCGGGAGATCAAGCACCTGGGCATCCCGGCCATCTTCCTTTCCGACGGCCCTCACGGCCTGCGCAAGCAGGCGGGCGCCGGCGACCATCTGGGATTGAACGCCTCGGTCCCTGCCACCTGCTTCCCTACATCCGCGACCATGGCCAACAGCTGGGATCCGGAACTGGGCGAAGCCCTCGGGACCGCGCTGGGCGAAGAGGCGGCTGCCAATGACGTGAACATCGTCCTGGGGCCCGGCCTCAACATCAAGCGCAGCCCGCTGTGCGGCCGCAACTTTGAGTATTTCTCCGAAGACCCCTATCTGGCCGGCAAAATGGCCGCCTCGTACGTGCGCGGCATCCAGAAGAGCGGTGTATCGGCCTGCCCCAAGCATTTTGCCGTCAACTCCCAGGAACTGCGCCGCATGGCCATGGATTCCGTCGTCGATGAGCGCACGCTGCGGGAGATCTATCTGACAGGCTTTGAGATCGCCGTGAAAGAAGGCGACCCGAAGGCCGTCATGACGTCCTACAACATGGTGAACGGCGCCTACGCCAACGAAAACGCCCATCTGCTCACGGACATCCTCCGGAAAGAGTTCGGGTTCAGCGGCTTTGTGATGACCGACTGGGGCGGAGACAACGACCATGCGGAAGGCGTCAAGGCCGGTTCCGCGCTGGTCATGCCGGCGCCGGGCCCTGACTGTGCGCTGCAGCTGCTCAAAGCCCTGGAAGAAGGCCGGGTGACGGAAGAGGACATCGACGCCCGTCTGCGGGAGATCCTGCCGGTCGTCCTGGCCACGCACGAAGCCGTCGCCAAAGCCCCCAAGACCATTGATAAGGAAGCCCACCATGAGATCGCCCGCAAGTGCGCGGAAGCGACGGTCGTCCTGCTGGACAACGACGGGATCCTGCCGCTCAAGAATCAGGGGAAGATCGCGCTGATCGGCGACTTTGCGGAAACGCCCCGCTACCAGGGTGCCGGTTCCTCGCTCGTCAACTCGACCCGCCTGGACAACCTGAAGGACGCGCTCGCGCATGACGGCGTGGAGATCTGCGGCTATGCCCGCGGCTACAACCGTCTGGAGGCAGCGCCCGACACCAAGGCGATCGAGGAGGCCGTGGCGCTGGCCAAGGAGGCCGATACGGTCCTGCTCTGTGTCGGTCTGGACGAGATCCTCGAATCCGAAGGCCTGGACCGCGGCCATATGGAACTGCGCGAAGGGCAGAAGGCCCTCATCGACGCGGTGGCTGAGGTCAACGGCAACGTGATCCTGGTGCTTTCCGGCGGCGCGCCCTTCGTGATGCCCGCCCGCGAGAAGTACCGCGCGGCCATCCACGGCTATCTGAGCGGACAGGCCGGCGCGAACGCCATGGCGGACGCCCTGCTCGGCAAGATCAATCCCTGCGGCAAACTGAACGAGACGTGGCCGCTGGCGCTGGAAGACAACCCTTCCTATCCGTACTTCCCCAGCAAGGAGCGTACTTCGGAATACCGCGAAGGCCTCTATGTGGGCTACCGGTATTATGACACCGCCGGCAAACCGGTCCGCTACCCGTTCGGCTACGGCCTCAGCTACACGCTGTTCTCCTACAGCGATATCCAGGCGGACGACCAGAGCGTGAGCTTCACGGTCAAGAACAGCGGCAGCCGCGACGGCGCCGAGATCGCCCAGGTCTACGTTTCCTGCCCCGGCGGAAAGGTGTTCCGCCCCGCCAAGGAGCTGAAGGGCTTCGCCAAGGTCTTCCTGAAAGCCGGCGAGAGCCGCCGCGTGACCGTCAAACTGGACGATAAAGCCTTCCGCTATTTCAACGTACGCACGGACCGCTGGGAAGTCGAGAGCGGAGAGTATGTGATCAGCGTGGCCGCCAACGTCTGCGACGTGCGCCTGAAGGCATCCGTGACCGTGAAGGGCACCGACGCTCCGCTGCCGTACGCTTCTCTGCCTTCCTATGAGAGCGGCAGGATCGAAGCGGTCTCCGATGCGGAATTCGAAGCCCTGCTGGGCCGCCCGATCCCGGACGGCAGCTGGGGCGGCGAACTGCAGCGCAACGACGCCTTCTGCCAGCTGTATTATTCCAAGGGCGCCGTGGGCCGCTTCGTGTACAGGATCCTGACCCGCATGAAGGACAAGGCGGAAGCCAAGGGCAAACCGGACCTGAATATCCTGTTCATCTACAATATGCCGTTCAGAGCGCTGCCCAAGATGGCCGGCGGCGCCCTCAGCGAACGCATGGGCGACGATATCCTCTATATGCTGAACGGGCATTTCTGGGGCGGCCTGGGCCGTCTGATCGCGGACTTCTTCCGTAACAACAAGGCCAACAGGCAGTTCAACAAAAAACTGGCCGCGCTGGAGGCGCAGGAGGCATAAAGGATGGTTGATTACCTGGTAGTAGGCGCGGGGCTCTTCGGAGCCGCCTTCGCGCAGCAGGCCAGGGAGCGGGGATACTCGGTCCTGGTGATCGACAAGCGGGATCATATCGGCGGCAACGTCTACACGGAAGAGATCGAAGGCATCCAGGTCCACCGTTACGGCGCCCACATCTTCCACACCAACGACAGGAAGGTCTGGCAGTATGTGAACCGCTTCGCGGAGTTCAACCGCTATACGAATTCTCCCGTGGCCAACTATAAGGGCGAGCTGTATTCGCTGCCCTTCAACATGTATACCTTCAACAAGATGTGGGGCGTGGTCACGCCGCAGGAAGCCCTGGAGCGCATCGAGGCGCAGCGGGCGGCTGCCGGCATCACCGAACCGCATAATCTGGAGGAACAGGCAATCTCGCTCGTGGGAACGGATATCTACGAGAAACTGGTCAAGGGCTACACGGAAAAGCAGTGGGGCCGTCCCTGCACGGAACTGCCGGCGTTCATCATCCGCCGGCTGCCCGTGCGGTTGACCTTCGACAACAACTACTTCAACGCCCTGTTCCAGGGCATCCCCATCGGGGGCTACACCCGGCTGGTGGAGCGGATGCTGGAGGGGATCGAGGTCCGGCTGGGCGCCGATTATCTGGCAGACCGCGCCGCCTGGCGCGCGCTGGCGAAAACGGTGGTGTATACCGGCTCTGTCGACAGTTATTTCGACTGCTGCTACGGACCGCTCAGCTACCGTTCGGTGCGCTTTGAGACCGAGGTGCTGGATACGCCCAACTTCCAGGGCAATGCGGTCGTCAATTACACCGACCGGGAGACGCCCTACACCCGGATCATCGAGCACAAATTCTTTGAATTCGGGACGCAGCCGAAAACGGTGATCTCGCGAGAGTACAGTTCGGAATGGAGACCCGGCGCGGAACCGTATTATCCGGTGAACGACGCAGCCAACTCGGCGCTGTACGCGCGCTACCGCGCGCTGGCCGACCGGGAAGAGGGCGTGATCTTCGGCGGACGGCTCGGCGAGTACCGCTATTACGATATGGATGCGGTGCTGGCCAGTGCCCTGAAACTCGCGGAACGGGAACTGGCGGCCGTCGAATGACGGCCGCGGCCCCGGCCGCACGCAGCAAGAAAGACTAAAGGAGGGAGCCGCATGAAGCTTCTGACCGTCACGGTACCCTGCTATAATTCGCAGGACTATGTAGAGAACTGTTTAAAGAGCCTGCTGCCGGGCGGAGACCGGCTGGAGATCATCATCATCGACGACGGCTCGACCGATGCGACCGGCCGCATCGCCGATGAGTACGCCGCCCGCTATCCGGACATGATCCGTGTGATCCATCAGGAAAACGGCGGCCACGGTGAAGGCATCAATCAAGGATTAAAGGCCGCTACAGGGAAATATTTCCGGGTCGTGGACAGCGATGACACGCTCAGCGCCGATCTGCCCGCCTACTTGGACAAACTGGAGGAGTGCGACGCCCAGGGCGTCGATCTGCTCGTCACAAACTATTACTACGTCCATTCCGACGGCAAGGGAGACCGCTCCATCAACTTCTCCAACGCGCTGAAGGAAAACTGCGTGATGGAATGGAAGGACACGAAGCGCTTCCTGATCGACCAGATCCTGATGATCCACGCGGTGACGTTCCGCACCGAGGTGATGCGCCGAAGCCCCATGGCTCTGCCCAAGCATGTGTTCTACGAAGACAATCTGATGGTCTACAAGACCCTCCCGTTCGTAAAGAAACTCATGTATATGAACGTCGATCTGTACCGCTACTGGATCGGCCGGCCGGATCAGTCCGTGCAGCGGGACGTCTCCATGCGCCGCTACAAACATCAGGTGCAGGTCACGGAAATGTGCTTCCAGGTCTGCCATCTGGACGATATCAAGGAAAAGCGCCTGAAACAGTACCTGAAGCACGAGATGTTCATGATGTTCTGCATCGCAATCACCATGACCCGCCTGAACAAGAGTGAAGAGTCGGACGCCGCGCTGGACGGCATGTGGCGCAAGTGCTTCAAGTTCGACAAAAAGTGGGCCAAGCGCTACCGCTGGGCCTCGCCGCTGGTATTCCTGTCCTTCAAGGGGAAATTCGGCCAGAACCTGTCCTGCTTCTTCTATGACCTGGCCAACAAGGTCGTGCGTTTCAACTGATCTGTCGGCGCCCGCAAGCTGAGAGGAGTCATTATGTCAGCACCGGATATCTGGTTTGTGAATCTGGGGCTCAGATTTTCCGACTGGGCCAAGAGTTTTTCGGTCTTCGGCTATGAGATCTATTTCTACGGCGTGATCATCGCCATCGGCATGCTGGCCGGCATCACGCTGGCCGCCTGGATCGCCAAAAGGACCGGACAGGACAGCGAGAATTATTTCGAACTGGCCATCATCGGGGGCATTTTCGCCATCATCGGCGCCCGCCTGTACTATGTGGCGTTTGCCTGGGACAGCTATAAAGACGATCTGCTGCAGATCCTCAATCTGCGGGCGGGCGGTCTGGCCATCTATGGCGGAGTCATTGCCGGCGTTCTGACGGCTCTGGTCTTTGCCAAGGTCAAAAAACTGCCGTTTAAGCTGATCATGGACACCGCGGCGCCGGGCCTCATCCTCGGGCAGTGCATCGGCCGGTGGAGCAATTTCTTCAATATGGAATGCTTCGGCGGCTATACGGACAATATTTTTGCCATGGCGCTCAACACCGCCAAGGTGAACTACACCATGATCACCGACGAGCTGATCGAGCACAGTTTCGTCTCGGAGGGCGTGACCTACATCCAGGTGCATCCGACGTTCCTGTACGAGAGCCTGTGGAGCCTGGGCACGCTGATCCTGCTGCTGATCTTCCTGCGCCGCAAGAAATTCGACGGCGAGATCTTTCTCCTGTACCTGATCGGTTACGGATCGGGCCGCGCCTGGATCGAAGGCCTCCGCACCGACCAGTTGAAATGGGCGGGCACGGATATCGCCGTGTCGCAGGTGCTTTCGGTGATCGTCGTGATCGCCGCCGTTATCCTGCTGGTGATCGGCCTGGTGCAGGCCTCCCGCGGACGGCTGACAACGACCGCCTGGCTGTCTCCCGCGGAGGCAAAGGAAAAGGCGGAGTCTTTCCGGGAAGAGGAGAGCCGGCGGGCAGCCGGGAAAAAGGCCGAAAAAACGGAAAAGAGCGGAAAAGACCGTGAGGGATCATAAAAGAAAGATGACGGCTGCCGTGGTCTGCCATGCCGTACTGATCGTTTTGGAGCTCATTGCCCTGATCGGGACGGCACGCTTCCACGGCGTCCGTCTGTTCATGTACTATACGCAGGACAGCAATATCCTGGGGCTGGCGGGTTCCGTCTGCTACCTGGTGACCGCCGCCCGGCGGCTGAAAAGCGGCGGGGAGATCCCGCGGTGGGTGCGTCTGCTGCGGTATTCGTCCGCTTCGTGCCTGGCACTGACGTTTGCCGTCGTGGTGCTGCTTCTGGCGCCGCTCGCTCCGGGCGGGTACCGGGCGCTCCTGCTGGAAGGAAACCTTCTGGTGCTGCATTTTCTGGGGCCGGTGATCTCGTGCGGGAGTTTTCTCCTGCTGGAAGACGGGCCGAAGCTGGAGCCGCAGCATATCTGGGCCGCTTTTTTCCCTACGGCCCTGTATGCGGCCGTCGCCGCGTCCATGAATGCGGCACGCCGCTGGCACGGGCCGTATTTCTTTCTTTATGTTTATGAACAGCCCTGGTGGCTGTCCCTTCTGTACCTGGCCGTGATCTGCGGGGCGGCGCTGGCGCTGGCCTGGCTGCTGAAGGCCGCCAACGGGCGCATCCACCGGCCGGAGAGGGACAGCTAGTCCGCGCCCGGGACAAAACAAAAAAGACCGTCTGCTGCGGCAGGCGGTCTTTTTCTGTCCGGACGGCCCTGCCGGGAACCGCCGCCGGGGCGCGGCAAAGCCTGCAGTACGGCCGAAGAGGAGCCGCCTGCGTTGCGGCAAAGGACCCGCAGCCGGCCGTCCGGCGGCTTTTTTCCGGCCGGTTTGTCCCCGGAGGAACGCAAACGGACGGAAAAACGACGCCAAACGCAAAAGAGTGAAGCCAATTCACGTTTGAGTTGTGACAAATCACGTTGACGGATGGACAAAAGAAGAGAAAAGAGATAGAATACACGTACAGGATTTCTGTGCGTCCTGAAAATAAAAAAATAGGAGATGGAAGTATGTTGAAGAGACACAGCAAATGGATTTGTCTGCTTCTCGCACTCGTCATGGTCTTCTCTGTAGTCCTGACCTCCTGCCAGGGAAGCGTAGGCCCTGCAGGCCCTCAGGGACCACAGGGCGTGGCCGGTCCCGCCGGTAAAGACGGCGCCAACGGCAAAGACGGCAAAGACGGCAAAGACGGCGTGAACGGCAAAGACGGCGTCAATGGCAAAGACGGCGTCGACGGCAAAGACGGCAAAGACGGCAAAGACGGCAAGGATGCCGTTGTCGTGCCCGAGATCACCGTTCAGGAGATCATTGACGAGAAGTATGCGATCCCCGGCGTAGACACCAGCCTTCTGAATAAGAACGGCGGCAAGTTCTATCCGGCCACCGCCACCAAAGCCGAAGCGGATGCTCTGGCCGATCTGATCAACCGTCAGATCAACGATGAAGGCCAGGTCCTTCTGCACAACAACGGCGCGCTGCCCCTTGACAGCCACGAGAAGCGCATCACCCTGATGGGCATTGCCTCGCAGGATATCGTGGTGTCCGGCGGCGGCTCCGGCAGCGCCGGCCAGAACAACCAGAGCACCAAGTACAACTGGAACAATGCGTTCGCGGAAGAGGGCTTCACCCTGAACCCGACCATCGTTACGAAGTACACCGATTACAAGAACAATGTAGGCGGTTACACCGGTCTTCGTATCGAGATGCCGGTATCCGCTCTGGGCGAGACCGAGACCGCGACCTACAAGGCGTACCGCGATGCGGCCGTCATCGTTCTGTACCGCTGGAGCACTGAGAATGCCGACCTTGCGACCTACAACGCCAAGGGACATTCCGATCCCACCGATACCGAACTGGATCTTCAGGACAATGAAAAGGATCTGATCCGCCACGCGAATCAGCACTTCGACAAGGTCATCGTTCTGATCAACAGCTCTTACACCATGGACGTTTCCGAACTCGCCGATGAGAACAGCGATCTGTACTGCGATGCGATCCTGTGGGTCGGCGGTGTCGGCCAGGTCGGCTGCCTTGAGGCGGTCAAGATCCTGGAAGGTGCGGTCAACCCGTCCGGCCGTCTGCCGGATACCTGGTGGGCCAACCTGAAAGCGGACCCTGCGTTCCCGAACGTTTCCCAGATGAACCAGAATGCCGAGGGCGAAGGCAGAGCCGATGCGTTCTTCCGCAGCCCGGACGGCGAGCAGACTCCGTTCGCTCTGGTCGAATACCGCGAAGGCATCTACATGGGCCATCGTTACTATGAGACCGTTTACGACGATCTGAAAGCAGCCGGCAAGGACGACGAAGCCGAAGCCTTCTATAAGGAAACGGTCGCGTTCCCGTTCGGCTACGGCCTGAGTTACACCAGCTTCGTATGGCAGCTGGCCGGCGTATCCAAGGAAAGAGTCATCAAGTCCGATGACCAGTACATCACCGTTCAGGTCGCCGTGACCAACACCGGCAGCCGCAGCGGCAAGGATGTCGTCGAGCTGTACAGCACGCCTCCTTACACCAAGGGCGGCATCGAGAAGGCTTCCGCGGCCCTCGTCGGCTTTGCGAAGACCAAAGATCTGGCTCCCGGCGAGACCGAGATCGTCACCATCCGGATCCTGGCTCACGACCTTGCTTCCTACGACTGGAATGACAAGAACAACAACAACTTCACCGGCTACGAGCTGGAGAAGGGCACCTATGTGCTTTCCGCCCGCCGCAGCTCTCACGATGTGCAGCTTGCTGTGGAATTCACGGTCGAGAACAACATCACCTGCCCGATCGACCTTCAGAGCGGCAATCCTGTGGGCAACGTCTTCACCGACGATGACTGGATGAACTTCGAAACGGTCCGCGACGACTATCTGGCGAACCTGATCAGCCGTGAGAACGGCCTGACTCAGCCGAAGGCCGTTACGCTGAAAGACCGCACCCTGACGGCCGCGGAGTACAACCTGCTCCTGTCCGAAGAGCATTACTATCCTTACATGGATAACGAGGATCAGCCCTGGTTCGTAAAACAGGGCGGCATCCCTGAAAACTGGACCCAGGCTGAAAAAGCCCTGTCCAACGCCGAACTGACTGAACTGCGCGCCAAGCTGCCCGGTGTCGACTACACCGAACCGAAGATCGTGGACGGCAAGCTGTCCTTCGCTCACCTGACGGAAGAGCAGAAAGCCGCCAACGCTCTGTGGGATGCGTACATGAACGCGCTGACCTATGATCAGCTGGTCACCTACTATGCTTCCGCGAGAGGCCCGCTGTCCGGCGGCCTGACCGGTTCTGACGGCCCCGTCACCTTCGGCGGCGGCGCTGACTGGCCGACCTGCCCGATCACGGCTGCTACCTGGAACGTAGAGCTGATCGAAATGCAGGGCGAAATGCTCGGTACCCAGGCCATGCTGAACGGC
>JAGDDE010000052.1 GCA_017958185.1 Lachnospiraceae bacterium
AACCGGAGCTTTCACGCTGTACCGAGTGACGAAACCGAGCCGCTTTCGAGTAAATGGAGCCTTGCTTCTTATCGTCCCTTTTCGTCCCACTATTATGCTGCCGTGATTAATCCGATTCTATCTCAAACATTGCAAGCAGCTTTTTGAACGTATCCTGTCCGTCAAGGCAGGTGTCGGTGAGCCAGCCTTTTTCAGCGTCCCATTCGGACAGACCCCGATAGTAAAACGCCTTTTTGCTATCCTCGATAAGGAATGGAACGATATTGTGACGCAGGCACTCTTTCAAGGCGACAAGTCTTCCGACCCGTCCGTTGCCGTCCTGGAAAGGGTGGATCTTTTCAAATCCGGCGTGAAAAGTGATGATATCGGTGATCGTGACATCCTGCTTTGCGTTGTAATCTTCAAGCAGCTTTTTCATTCGACCCGGCACGTCTTTCGGTTTTGCGGTCTCGCGTCCGCCAACTACGTTGGGGCGCTTTTTATATTCACCGACGGCAAACCAGTCAAGCGTCGAATCCTTTGTATCGTGCTTGAGAATATAATGCAGTTTTTTCATTATTTCTTCGGTCAGTACCTCGTCTGCCGAATCGATGACGTAGTCGATGGCGCGGAAATGATGTACCGTTTCAAACACATCGTCCACCGGTACGCCGTCCCCTATGTTCAGCGTATTCGTCTCAAAGATCAAACGGGTTTGATCTTCAGTCAGGCGGCTCCCTTCAATATGGTTGGAGTTGTAGGTCATACGCACCTGCAGCTCGTGATAAAGCCCGCCGGAAATTTTAGCTTCTTTTTCTTCACGCAGTGTTTGCAGAATCGGGTTGTCCGAGATCTCGCGGCACAGTTCCTCCGGAGCGCATCCGAAGAAAACTGCAAGCTTTTCCATTATCCCGCGGGATAACTTTTCTCGTTTTCCGATCTTGGCAATCGTCCGGGAAGAAATCCCTAACAATTCCGAGAGTTCTGATCGTCCGATATTCCGTTCGATCAGTTTTAGCTCCAGACCTTTATATGAATACATAACACACCCCCTCGGCTCCAATCTTTACTTATTATACCACGGCCAGATCAAAAAGTAAAGATACTCCTGTAGTTCTTTATCAAAAAGTAAAGATCTCAAAAACTTTTCGTTGATTGAGACTGCGGAAGGTTCCGGAGACTATATCCTTTCTCCCGCATATGATCTGCTTCCTGTTAATCTGATCATGCCGCAGGACAAAGAAGAGTTTGCCCTCCCCCTGAACGGCAGGAAAAACAATCTGCAAAAAAAGGATTTTCTGATATTTGCTGAAACAAGCGGAATTCCAAAAGAAGCAGCGAATAAAATGATTCTTTTCCTTTTGAGCAAAAAACGAAGACTGCTTTCTCTCTGTGCGGAATCATTGCTGCCAGACGATATGAAGGAAATCTTTGCGGAGCTGATGGAGAGGAGATGTGCGGTGTTAGAGGACTGAATGCAGATTACGAGGTAAGAAATACTTCCAAGCGCCAATGGCTCCGCTAACCACACCCGGAGGTTAGAAAAGACACATAGTCTATGACACAAAGTGGCGTAAAAAGGGCGTAAAATGTAACTGCCCGGAGCCCGGTATGATCCGGCCCGCAGTCGAGTTAGAGATACAGTGTCATCACCGACTGCGGGCTTTTTTAGTGTTTGTGACCATCATACACCCACTGTCAGTTTTTCGCCCACTCCATTTTAAAAAGGACCCAGTTCTTGCATTTCTCCACGGATCGATGTAAGCGAAGCAAAAAACCGACGGAAAGTGTGCGAAAATCGGCGTCAAAGCATAAAGAAAGAGGTGATTTGACAGACAATTTGTCACTTCACCTCTAAATGATGCGCAGCGGGAGGGATTCGAACCCCCGTGCGGTTGCCCGCAAACTGATTTCGAGTCAGCCCCGTTATGACCACTTCGATACCGCTGCAATTTTTGTTCCCGCCGTTGCCTTTCGGCCGGGAGCGGGGCCCATCTGCCAAAGAAGAACAGCCGCAGCTGTTCCTCCAAAGCGCAGTTCGTAGGGGAATCGAACCCCTGTTTCCGCCGTGAGAGGGCGGCGTCTTAACCGCTTGACCAACGAACCGTATCGATATAGATCGAGGCGACAGGATTTGAACCTGCGGCCTCTGCGTCCCGAACGCAGCGCTCTACCAAGCTGAGCCACGCCTCGATACCTGCGATAGTATAACTGCTGCCGCCGCATTTGTCAACCTGTTTTTTTCAGAATCGTCGAGGTTTTCACAAAGTTTTTGCGCAACCGTGGCTGCGGTGGCGCATCTCCCGCCGGGAACCGGCACTGCGATCGGAAAAATCTATAACCGGCAATAGGCTCAGACTATTTGACAGGATAGAACATTAGAATTATACTATACAAAGCCGCAAGGCTGACCATGCAAAAAAACGGAGAGCCGCCCCATGACGCTTCAACAACTGAATTATGTGCTCCGCATCGCGGAGACAGGCTCCTTTAACCGGGCGGCCGAGCAGCTCTTTGTTGCCCAGCCGTCGCTGACCAGCGCCGTCAAGGAACTGGAGAAGGAGACGGGCATCGTCATTTTCAACCGCTCCGGCCGGGGCGTTACGCTGACGGCGGAAGGAGCGCAGTTCCTGCCTTATGCGCGCTCGGTGTACGACCAGTATCAGGTGCTGCTGGACGCCTACGGAAAAAATGGGGCGCGGCGGCAGAGATTTGCGGTCTCCATGCAGCATTATTCCTTTGCCGTCAAAGCCTTTGTGGAAATGACCCGGGCCTTCGACGTGGCGGAGTACGAATTCGCCATCCGGGAGACGCGCACCCGGGACGTGATCGACGACGTGGCGGCAGCGCGCAGCGAGATCGGGATCCTGTATCTGGACGATTTCAACCGGAAAGCCCTGAGCAAACTGCTCGGCGACAACGGCCTCCAGTTCACCCATCTGATCAGCTGCGACGCGTACGTGTATCTGTGGAAGGGGCATCCGCTGGCCTCGCAGCCGTCCATTTCCCTGGAGGACCTGACCCCGTATCCCTGCCTGTCCTTTGAACAGGGGGAGGGGAGCAGCTTTTATCTGGCGGAAGAGATCCTGTCCGCGAACGAATATCCGCGGATCATCAAATGCTGCGACCGCGCCACCGTCCTGAATCTGATGGTCGGGCTCAACGGATATACGCTGTGCAGTGGGATCATCTGCGAAGAACTCAACGGCGGAGACTATCGGGCCGTACCGTACCGGGACGAAAAAGAGGGCCCGGCCGAACGGATGGAACTGGGGCTGGTCACGCGGAAAAACCATATCCTTTCCGCTGCGGCGCAGCGTTACATAGAAGAACTGAAAAACTATCTGGGGATCAGGGAGGAAAATCATGCCGATCAGAATCAATAAAGCCATGCCGGTCGTACAGCTGCTGCGGCGGGAACAGATCTTTGTCATCCCCGAGAGCCGGGCCGCTTCGCAGGATATCCGCGAGTTGGAGATCGCCATCCTGAACATCATGCCGAACAAGCAGGACACGGAGCTGCAGCTGCTGCGGCTGCTGTCCAATTCGCCGCTGCAGGTGCGGCCGACCTTCCTGCGGCTGGATTCCCACCGCTACAAATACACTTCTGAGGACTATCTGCGGCAGTTTTACCGCTCGTTTTCCGCTGTGCGGGAGCGCTGCTTCGACGGCCTGATTATCACGGGGGCCCCGCTGGAGAACCTGCCTTTTGAAGAGGTCGACTACTGGCCGGAGATGCAGGAGATCTTCGCCTGGAGCGCCACACACGTCACCTCCACCATCCATATCTGCTGGGCAGCGCAGGCCGGGCTCTATTTCCACGAAGGGATCCCCAAGTACACTCTGCCGGCCAAACTGTCGGGCGTTTATCCGCACCGGACCCTCTACCGGGAGGAGAATCTGACCCGCGGCTTCAACGACGTGTTCCACGCGCCGCATTCGCGCTATACCGGTGTGCACCGGGAAGACATCGCAGCCCGCCCCGACCTGACCATTCTGGCCGAATCCGATCTGGCGGGACCGTATCTCATCAAGGACGCGGCGCACGGCCGCATCTACATCACCGGGCATCCGGAGTACAGCCGCATGACGCTGGCCAACGAATATACGCGCGACGTGAAAAAGGGACTGGAGCCTGCCATCCCCCGGCGCTACTATGAGGATGACGATCCGGAAAAGGGAATCCATTTCCAGTGGAAGGCACACGCGTATCTGCTCTTTTCCAACTGGCTGAATTTCGAGGTCTATCAGGAGACCCCGTACGATATCACGACCATCCCGCAGATGCGGCAATAGTTTTTTTCTATAACCGGCGATCATTCATCTGTATTGGACAAAGCGTCCGCGGTGCAGTACACTGGCGCCAGCAAAGGAAAGGAGGCCTGACCATGAAGCGTCACGCCGGAAAATCGTCCGATACGGCCCGGGGCCGCAGCCGAATGCGAGGCTGAAGCCGCCCACCCCGAAAGACCCTCGCAGAAACGATCTCAAAAAAGAATCATCAGAAGATAAGGAGCAGCAAAACCATGTCAGATATCAGAGATTCCGCCAACTGGTCCTTCGAGACCAAACAGCTTCACATCGGCCAGGAGCAGGCCGATCCGGTGACCGACGCCCGCGCGGTGCCGATCTACGCCAGTACCTCCTATGTTTTCCACAGCAGCGACCACGCAGCCGACCGTTTCGCGCTGCGCGACGCCGGCAATATCTACGGCCGTCTGACCAATCCCACGGAGAGCGTCTTTGAAGAGCGCATCGCGGCGCTGGAAAACGGGACGGCGGCGCTGGCCGTGGCTTCGGGCGCGGCAGCCATTGCCTATACCTTCCAGGCGCTGGCCAAGGCCGGGGAGCACATCGTCGCTTCCAAGACCATCTACGGCGGCACGTACAACTTCCTGGCCAACACCTTCCCGCTGACCAGCGGTGTAACGACCACCTTCGTAGATCCGGAGGAGGAAGGCAGTTTCGAGGCGGCCATTCAGGAGAATACCAAGGCTGTCTTCATCGAGACGCTGGGCAATCCCAATTCCAACATCATCGACATCGAAGCGGTGGCGGCCATCGCCCATAAGCACGGACTGCCGCTGGTCGTCGATTCCACCTTTGCCACGCCGTATCTGGTGCGGCCTATCGAATACGGCGCCGATATCGTGGTCCATTCCGCCACGAAATTCATCGGCGGACACGGCACGGCTATCGGCGGCGTGATCGTGGACGGCGGCAGTTTCGACTGGAAAGCCTCCGGCCGTTATCCGTGGATCAGCGAGCCGAACCCCAGCTATCACGGCATTTCGTTCGCCGAAGCGCTGGGACCGGTCGCCTTCGTCACGTATATCCGCGCCATCCTGCTGCGCGACACCGGTGCCACGATCTCGCCGTTCCACGCCTTCATTTTCCTGCAGGGCCTGGAAACGCTTTCGCTGCGCGTGGAACGCCATGTGCAGAATGCCCTGAAGATCGTGGAATATCTGAACGCCCATCCGCAGGTGGAGGCGGTGCACCATCCGTCTCTGGCAAGCGAACCGAGCCACAAGTTCTACAAGAAGTACTTCCCGAATGGCGGCGGCAGTATCTTCACGTTCGAAGTGAAGGGCGACAGCGACACCGCGAAGAAATTCATCGACAATCTGCCCATTTTCTCGCTGCTGGCCAATGTGGCGGACGTGAAGTCCCTGGTCATCCATCCGTATACGACCACCCACAGCCAGCTGACCGATGAGGAACTGCGGGAACAGGGCATCAAGCCGAACACCATCCGTCTTTCCATCGGCACGGAGAATATCAACGACCTGATCGCAGCGCTGGATACGGCCTTTGCGGCCGTCCGCTGAGCGAAGGACAGTCAGGAGGCGCCTATGAGCCGGATCATCAGTACGGAACAGGCACTGGCGGCTATCGGGCCGTATTCGCAGGCGGTCGTTTCCGGAGGACTGGTATTCACCTCCGGACAGATCCCGCTGGATCCCCGGACCGGTACGCTGGTCGGGAGCACGGTCGAAGAGCAGACGGAGCAGGCGATCCGCAATCTGCAGGCGGTCCTTAAGGCCGCGGGGAGCGGCACGGACCGGGTCGTCAAAACCACCTGTTTTTTACAGAACATGTCGGATTTCGCAGCTTTCAACAGCGTTTATGCCCGGTATTTCCCGGGACGTCCGGCCCGCAGCTGCGTGGAAGCCGGCGCGCTCCCCAGGGGGGCACTGGTGGAGATCGAGGCCATAGCCGAGATCGAACAGGGATGATGAACTGCCAGCCCGGCAGGAGGGAAGCCTTCTGCCGGGCTTTTTGGGTGCCGGCGTTGGGAGGATACGGACAAGAGAGCCTCCCGAAATTGACAGGCGGTCTTTTGTATAGTAAGATGACCGTAAAAGATCAGGAAGGAGCGTTCTATGGAAAAGCAGCGGTTTCTGTGGCCGACGGACACACTGGCCAGTGTCAGTATTTTTCAGCTGATCTATGTGCTGCTGCTTTCCCGGCTGCTGACAGGCTCCCCGCTCTACGGCGGGGCCATGTATCTGGTCGGGCTGGGCGCGGCGGCGCTGCTCCTCAACGGCCGGCAGCGGCAGAGCCTGCGTTCCGAGCGGAAAAATCAGCGGTGGGAGACCGTGCTGTATCTGGTGCTGGTGGCGGGGATGTTGCTGCTGGCGGCTTTCCTTCCTTCCCAGCCGGGCCCGGGCCGGGTGTGGCTGCTGTTTGCGGCCGTGGCGGCCGTGACCTTCCGGGACGTGCACGGTTTTCAGCTGACGGGCAATTATATGAGCGGCGGACTGGACCGCCGGGCCTATACGATCCGGTACTGGCTGCTGCAGGGCGCCATGTTTGCTCTGGCGGCAGGGCTGCTCCTCCCGCTGCTCTGGGGACCGGCGGCTTTCGTGGCAGTCGCGGGATATCTGTTCTCTACGGCGATCTCGGTCTATTCTCACAGCCAGCTGCGGGAGGACGCGCGCCTTGAGTGGAAAGATGCACCGGAAGCGGAAGAGAGCATCCGCCGGGTCAGCGCCCTGAAACGGTATGAAACGCTTTGTTTTTTGGTGAATATCGCGCTTCAGATGAGCATGATCGTCCTGTATGCGCTGCTGGCGACCGGTGAAACGCAGATGCTGGCGGCCTTCGGGATCTCCTTTGCCGGACTGCTGATCACCCGGGAACTCGCGGAATGGCTGCTGAAAAAGACGCGGATCGAAACGGAAAATCTGCTGATCATCGCACTGCTGCTGTGGGTGATCGCGATCCTGCTGTTCATCCTCACGCTGCAGAGCGCCGAGGTGAACCTGATCGCCGGGTATGGGAGCCTGCTGCTCGTGACGGTCGGCTCCGTCCTGAGCATGATCTGCCTGGACCGGCTCTTCGACCGGGTCCTGGGGGCAGCCCGTTTTGCCGAGGTCGGCGAAACGGAACTGCGGCTGCGCCACACGGGCAATGTGGGACGTTCCTGTCTGTGGGGACAGGCCCTGGCACTGGCCGCCATCTCGATGGTCATTGCTTTTCTGCGCGCGGATGTGACTGCCGGGCTGCAGTTCGACGGAGAACTGCACTGGCAGCCCTGGCTGATGATCGCCGTGCTGCTGCCGGCTCTGGCGGCTTTGCTCGGCGCGCTGCAATTCCCGCTGACCGGCAGTTACGCCTCCAAACTGGAACGCTACCGTCGGTTAAAGGAGCGGGAGGAAGTCAACGACGCGTTGGAAGCTCAGCTGCGCGGCACGCTGATCGACAACCGTCCGCGGCCGATCATCGTACAGATCGCGATCCGGCTGCTGCGGCCGTTCCTCCGCATGAAAGTGATCAACGCCCGCTACATTACGGCGGACGAGGAGAACCCGGTGGTGTTTCTCTGCAATCACCGGGAGTATTACGGGCCGCTGGCCAGCGTGATCTGCATGCCGGTCCCGGTGCGCCCCTGGGTCATCTCCAAGATCCACGACACGCCGGAGGAATTCGCGGAGTATTTTTACCGCTACAATCTGGCGGATGTGAAGTGGTTCCCGGAGAAGTGGAAAATGCCTCTGGCGCGCACCATCGGCCGGGCTTCGATCTGGCTGATGGACCAGCTGGACGCGATCCCGGTGTACCGGGACAAGCCGAGCGTGCTGATCAAGACCATGCGGCTTTCCGCCGCCGCGCTGGAGGCGGGCGACAATATCCTCATCCATCCGGAAAACCCGAATGCGGAGTACCAGGATGCCGGGTATCATCTGGACGGGATCGGGCCGTTGTTCGACGGTTTTCCGCTGATGGCCCAGCTGTATTACACGCACACCGGAAAGCGCCTGACGTTCATCCCCATGATCGTCCACCGGGCGAGCCGGACCATGATCTTCGGACCGGGGATCACCTACGACCCGGACAATGCCTCCAAAGCGGAGCGGCGGCGGATCTCGGAAGCGGCTTCGCGGGAGATGCACCGCCTCTACGGGGAGGCGGAGGCGCAGTGCCGGAAAAAAGGATGAAGCCCGGAAGGAGCCGGGAACAGGCAGGCGGTGTTCCGGGCAAAAACACGGGGCGCCGGGAACATAAGGGGCAAACGGCCCGGCAGGACACAAACAGCAGAAAAAGCCGTCCGGCGGACCGGGCGGCTTTTGAAATGAAAGGCGGTTCGGGAGGCAGGAGAAGTCCCCGGGGCGTTTTTCGGGGCGCGGACGGGACCTAAGGCGCTAGCCCGAGAGAGATCTACTCCGGATAAATGCGGGCGCGGAGCCGGTCCAGCAGATGCAGATACAGAGCGCTGATCCCCAGCAGCAGAAGCAGAAGGATCAGGATCCACCAGACGGTGCCCAGAAACGGCAGTTCCGAGGAAAAGCCGAAGGCTCCGGCGGGGCTGCCCCAGTTGAGGAAAAAGTAGGGATAGCGGACGCCCGGGGCAAATTCCCAGCCCAGAACGTAGGCGATACCGGCATAGATCACATAGGCCAGGGGCGGCAGCAGCCCGTAAACGGCTTTCCGCCGGGGGATGTCCCCGTTCACGCCGGTCACGAAAAAGTCGGCGATGCAGCAGACCGGTACGACGGCGTGCGTGAGCGTATTGGGGAAACTCCAGGCCCGTGCGCCCAGCAGGGGCGCCAGCATAAACGTGAAGACGAGGCCGGTCAGCGTGATGGAGACCGTGCCGGCGAATTTGACGGTGAACCAGCCCGCGGGGACCGGCTTTTTGCGGAAAAGGAACACCAGGCCTGCGACGCAGATGAACGCCAGGAGCAGGTTGGACTGGATGGTGAAATAGCGGAAGACGAAGGAGCCGCCCATGAAGGCGGTCCGCCCGGCAGCGGCGCTGAGCACGGTGCCGGTGACGGCAGAAGCAGCCGCCGTGATCTTCAGTGCGGCGGAAAGGAGTTTCTGGCGGAAGGAAAAGGGACGCATGGGTATCCTCCGGGGATCCGGAACGTTCCGGGGGCGGCAGCAGGGCTGCGGACGGGCGGGTGCAGGGATATTGTAGCACAGATCGCGCCGGCGGGAAAGGGGCCCGCCACTTGAAAAAACGGTTTTCGGATGGTATGATAAAAAAAGGCGCCGGCTGCCTTCCGGGGGAACGGCAGCCATTCCGAGAATGCTCAGAAGGAGACTCGAAGCATGAAACTGAAACAGGGATTTGTCGTGCATCATGAGCCCGACGGAAATTGCGTGCTGGTCCCGGTGGGTCGCAGCAGTTTTTCCGGGATCGTACGCTGCAACAAAAGCGCCGGTCTGGTACTGGACTGCCTGAAGACAGAAACCGACCGGGAAGGTCTGCTGCAGGCGCTGCTTGCGGAATATGAGGCGGATCCCGCCGTCGTATCGGCCGATATCGACCGTGTGCTCACGCAGCTGCGCGGGATCGGCGCGCTGGACGAATAAATGGAAGCGCTGCAGGAAACGTCGCCTCTGTCCCTTGAGGAGGTCCTGCGACGTTACGGGACGCTGACCTATAAAAACGTCGGAACGAGCATGCTGCCGCTGATCAAACAGGGGCGGGATGTCTTTACGCTGAAAGCCCGGGACGGCCGCCGCTGCGAGAAGTATGACGTCGTGCTGTTCCGCCGGGGCGGCCGCTGGATCATGCACCGGGTCATCAAGGTACGCCCGGACGATTACGTGATCCGGGGCGATAACTGCTATACGGAAGAGACCGGCGTGCATGACGAAGACATCGCGGCGGTCATGACGGAGTTTGTACGGAAAGGAAAAACGCACCGGGTGACCGAGTGGCCGTACCGGCTGTACGCACGGGTGTGGACAGCCCTGTTCCCGTTGCGGAAAGCGGCGCGGGATCTGTGGCATCTCATGAAAAAGCGGACGGAACCATGAAGGAAAGGCAGGAAAACAGAAACAGCACAGCGCTCTGGCTGAGCCGGCAGGTCGGTACGGCCTGGTGGGAGATCGGCGCGCTCGCCGCGCTGGAAGTGGCGCTGGCACTGGCGTCGCTGGGGCAGGCGTGGCTGCTGAAAGACCTGGTCAATGCGGCTGCGGCGGGGGACGGAAACGGTTTTCGGACCCCGGCGCTGCTGTTCGTGCTGGTCATCCTGCTGCAGCTGAGCCTGCAGGCGCTGGTCCGCTACGGCCGGGAACACTGCCGGGCGACACTGGAGAACCGGCTGAAAGACTCGCTTTTCGAGACGCTGCTGACGCGGGACTATGCCCGGGTGACGGCGGTGCATTCGGAAGAATGGATGAACCGCATGGTCTCCGATTCGGTGCTGGTGGCGAACGGCCTGACCGATATCCTGCCGGAGGTCTGCGGCATGTCCGTGAGGCTGATCGGGGCGCTGTGGATGGCCTTTGCCCTGATGCGCGGCGTCAGCTGGCTGATCCTTCCGGTGGGCGTACTGCTGGCGGTCCTGGCCTTCCTGTTCCGCAAAAAACTGAAGGAGATGCAGAAAACGGTCCGCGCAGCGGACGGCCGGCTGAGGATCTTTCTTTCCGAGCGGCTCAGCGGTCAGCTGCTGGTACGGAGTTTCGCGCAGGAAGAAGCCAGTCTGGAACTGGCCGGGGCCTTGATGGCGGAGCACCTGGATACGCGCCTGCGCCGTACGGTATTTGCCAATTACTGCCGGATCGGACTGGGGATCCTGATGCGCGGCCTTTATGCGGGCGCGGTGCTCTACTGCTGCGCCGGCATGCTGCAGGGCACGCTGGACTACGGTGTTTTTGCAGCGGTCGTACACCTGGTGGGGCAGATCCAGGCGCCGTTTGCCAATCTTTCCGGCTTTTTGCCTCAGTACTATGCGATGCTGGCCGGTGCAGACCGTCTCATGGAAGCCGAAGCGCTTCCGGCTGAAGATCCGGACCGCCGGACGGAGGAAGAGATCGCGGCCTTCTACCGGGAGCAGTTCCGGGCGCTGCGTTTTGAAACAGTGGATTTCACCTATCCGGAGGAGACAGACGGCGGACGTCCGTCCGTGCTGGTCAATGTCAGTTTCACGCTGGAAAAAGGCGGGATCCTGGCGGTGACCGGTCCTTCCGGCTGCGGCAAGAGCACGCTGCTGAAGCTGATGATGTGCCTGTACACACCCGACAGCGGCCGGAGAGTGCTGGTGACCGCTTCGGGAGAATGCGAACTGACCGGCGCCTGGCGCACGCTGTTCGCCTATGTTCCGCAGGGGAATCAGATGATGTACGGGACCGTCCGTGAGGTGCTCTCCTTCGGTGATCTGTCCGTGAGCGAAGACAGGCTTCGGGAAGCGCTGTCCATCGCCTGTGCGGAGACGTTTGTGGCGGAACTTCCCGACGGTTTGGATACGGCTCTCGGCGAGCGCGGCGCGGGGCTTTCCGAGGGGCAGCTGCAGCGGCTGGCCATCGCCCGGGCGCTGGTCTCCGGACGTCCGATCCTGCTGCTGGACGAGGCGACCGCTTCCCTGGACGAAGAAACAGAACGCCGGGTCCTGGAGAACATCCGGTCCCTGACAGACCGGACGACGGTGCTGGTGACCCATCGGCCGCAGGGACTGGCGGTCTGTACCGGGCGGCTGAAACTGGGAGAGACCCCCGACGGTCTCTGACGCAGCAAAGGGACGGATGGCTTTTAGACCCTCCGGGCGCAGTCTTCGGGACTGCGGCGCCGGATCGTGCCGCCCGGTAACAGGGATCGTCGGTACAGAAGACGGAAAACGACTGTTTTGCAAAACAAAAGAGAAGGCCGGTGGACCGCCGTAAGCGGTCGGCCGGCCTTCTCTTTCGTAAGGAAAGTTTCCGGATCTATGTATCGCAGAGGATCTGCCCCTGCAGTCCGGGATCCGCGTCAGGCCAAAGACTTCAGCCGTTTTCCTCGCGGCGCACGAGTTCCCATGCGGCTTCGACCAGATGGGCGAAAAGCGGATCCGCCAGCTGGGGACAGAGGAAGCTCTGCGAGGGCGAATTGATATCTTCGCCGGAGATCTCCCGGAAACCCAGCGAGCGGCACAGACTCATAAGCCTCAGCAGCTGCTCCCGCGTGTTGCGGGAAGGCATGTAGGTGACGGCCGGGACCCCGCGGGACTTCAGATAGGTCAGCAGTTCTTCCAGATACGCGTCTTCAAAGGTCTGGGCGCGCTTGTCGCCGGTGGGGGAGTCGGTCACGTCGCCCAGATAGGCATAGCAGAGGATCGCGTCGACCTCCTGTGCAAAAGCCGTGATCTCTTCCAGCGACAGCAGTTCTTCGTCAGCCGGGAGGTAGATGTCCCGGATCAGCCCGGATTTGAGCTTTCCGAGCAGGCGGTAGCGCTCGTCCCGCGTGCCTTCCGGGAGCATTTTTCCGGCCAGTGCGAAAAGCAGGTGGCGCTCCGTGACGCTGCCGCCTTCCGCTGCCCGGGAAAGGGGCAGCACGTCGCGGTCGTAGTCCAGCGCGATCCCGGTGACCTGCCGGATCCGCTCGGTCATGCGGCGGTTGCGTTTTTCGCGTTTTTCGTGCAGGGGGCGCAGGAAAGCGGCAGTCCGGTCAAAATGCCGCGCGCGGATGCTGTGGAGCGTCATGTAGGCGACACCGTTCTGGTCCGGATTGTTCAGCCGCCGGTTCGAAAAGGGCGTGCCGGCAAAACTCACGCGCAGTTCTACGCCGCAGGTGGAGCCGATGCCGGCCAGCCGGGCCGCTTCCCGGAATTCCGCCGCTCCCGCGATGCTGTCATGATCCATGATGCCGGCCGTGGAAAGGCCTGCGGCCCTGGCTGCCCAGACGGCGGCCGTCGGAGAGTAGGGCGAGAAGGAATAAAACGTGTGGATATGGTTGTTCGCATACTGAGGCAGGATCTGCGGAGCCTGAGGCTCATAGGCCAGGGCGCGGCGCAGATTCTCCAGGCGTTCGCCGGACGTTGGCGCGTTCAGCCAGTCGAGGATCGGTTCCATGCGCGGCCTCAGTTCAGCATGGTCTGGCCGCCCGTGACGGGGATGGCCTGGCCGGTCTCATAGCACTGCTCGACACAGTAGAAGACAGCCTTGGCCACATCGGCGGGCGTACAGCCGCGCCGGATGGGCGATTTGGACAGATAGTAATCCCGCACGTCCTCCACGGTTTTGGCGCCGGGCACCTTGCCGGCCCGCAGGTATTGGACGAACAGCCCGCGGTCCGGGTCGGACCACAGCGGCCCGTCGTAGAAATTGCCGGGGCAGACAGCGTTGACTTTGATCTGCCAGGGCACGAGTTCCAGCGCGAAGCTCTGGGTGAGCCCGATCCCGCCGAATTTGCCGCCGGCGTAGGCAAAGTTGGCTTTGGAGCCGACCAGCCCGGACTTTGAGTTGATCTGGACGATGTCGCTCCAGCGGCCGGGATCGGCTTCATATTCGGCCTTCATGATCTCGCAGGCGTATTTGACACAGAGGAAAAAGCCCGTATAGTTGACGCGGGTCACGAACTCGAACGTCTCGGGCGTCATGTCAGGCAGAGCGCCGGCGCGCAGCACGCCCGCGTTGGAAACGAAGAGATCGATCCCACCGAAGAGTTCCACGGCACGGATCATGAGCTGTTCTACCGAGGCGGCGTCGGATACGTTGACGTAGGCGAAAGCGGCCTGCGGGCCCAGAGCAGCGGCGGCCGTTTTGCCCTGCGCTTCGTTCATGTCGGCGATGACGACCTGCGCGCCTTCGCGGACGAAGATCTCGGCCAGACCGAAGCCGAAGCCCTGGGCGCCGCCGGTCACGACGGCGATCTTGCCGGAAAGGCGTCCGGGGAAGTCCGGACGGCAGTGGACGCGGGCCGCAGCGGCGGCTTTTGCTTCTTCAAAAGTCATGGGGTACCTCCTGTGGTCAGGGCGCGGTCAGCCCTGTTTTTTGCGGTAGGATTCCGCTTCCCAGTTCGTGATAAAACGGATCAGATCGCGCCGCAGAGGGTGCGGTCCGCCGAAACTTTGGCAGTAGAAGAGGATCTTGCAGGCATCCCGGTACAGGAGCCTGGCGTTTTCCGTATCCGGGAGCGAGGGGCCCAGACCGCAGTACACGATATGGTCCGGCGTAAAGGGCCTGGAAAGATCGGCCGGCGGCAGAGCGTTCTCCGGCGGCAGGGGCCGGCCCACGTGCGCGGCCAGGATCTGCAGCATGCGGTCCAGGAGGGCGTAAAGTCCGTCCTCGGTCTCGGCGGCGAAGAAGACGCCGTGATTCTGCAGAAGAACGGTCGTCACCTCGGGAGTGAGGCGGTCGGCCAGCAGGCGGGCCAGGGTATAGCCCGGACGGCAGGCGGGGACCCAGAGCGCTTCCGGGAACAGCTTGGCGGCGGCGCGGGCGCCGAAGCGTCCGCAGGTCAGGCCGTTGACCAGCGCGGGATGCAGATGCAGCACATAGCGCTGCGAAAACAGCGCGTGCAGGAGGGCCTCCACGCTGGGACGGCGCGTTTCGCCCGGGAGACGGGCGGCGTTCACGTCCGCCAGAAAGAGCGCTTCGCGGCTCTTGTCGTCGTGAGGGTACGTCTTGTTTACGATGGCGCGCAGGGCCTCCAGGTCCATCCTTACGAACTGATCGGCCCGGATGTCCGCCAGAGAGCAGCCGGAGCTTTTCACGGTGAGCACGCCGTTTTCTTTGAGAGAGGTATTGCCGCCGCCGGCCAGGACCAGGTCCGGGTCGGCGCCGCAGCGGTGGGAAAAGGATAATAAATGTTCCATTATGCACGCGGAAAAGACGAAGAGTTCCGCACTCCTCCATTTTTTTCTATGGTATCATCCGAAAGCGCGAAAGTCAATTTCCGGACGGTGACTTTTTACGCCTGATTTTTGCCTCTTGACGCCTCGGCGGGCCAGCTTTCGATTGCTTTTTGGGCAGGCATTTGCTATGATACCCAGGGTAGCAGACTGTCTCCCTTCCCGGCCCGCCGGGAGAGAGGATCGATCCGGCCATAAATCCCTGCAAACGGAGGAAGCACCACCATGAATGTACTGGTTATCAACTGCGGAAGCTCGTCGCTCAAGTATCAGCTGATCGACTCGGAAACCGAAAAAGTCCTGGCCAAGGGCCTGTGCGAACGCATCGGCATCGACGGCCGCCTGACCCACACGCCTGCCGGCGGACAGAAGATCGTCTTCAACGATCCGCTGCCGACGCATGTGACCGCCGTGAGCAGCGTGCTGGAAAAACTGACCGATCCGCAGTGCGGCGTGATCGCCTCCCTGTCGGAGATCGGCGCGGTCGGCCACCGTATCGTGCACGGCGGCGAAAAGTTCGCCTCCTCGACCCTGCTGACGGACGAAGCGATCGCCGAGATCGAAAAGTGCTGCGAGCTGGCCCCGCTGCATAACCCCGCCAATCTGATCGGGATCAACGCCTGCCGGGAACTTATGCCCGGCGTGCCGATGGTGGCCGTGTTCGATACCGCCTTCCATCAGACCATGCCCGAAAAGGCGTTCCTCTACAGCCTGCCCTACCGCTGGTATTCGCAGTACGGCATCCGCCGCTACGGCTTCCACGGTACTTCCCACAGTTTCGTATCCAAGCGCGCCGCGGAGTTTTTAGGCAAAAAACCGGAGGAACTCAAGACCATCGTCTGCCATCTGGGCAACGGCGCCAGCCTCTGCGCGGTGAAGTACGGCAAGTCCGTGGACACCTCCATGGGCTTTACTCCGCTGGAAGGCGTGCCGATGGGCACCCGCTCCGGCAATATCGACCCCGCCATCCTGGAGTATGCTGCCGCCAAGGAAGGGCTGACGCTGCATGAGGTCATGAACGTCCTGAACAAGCAGTCCGGCGTGCAGGGCATCTCCGGCCTGTCCAGTGACTTCCGCGATCTGGGCGCCGCCGCTGCGGCCGGTGACAAGCGCTCCGCCGCCGCCATCGAAGTGTTCTGCTACAATGTCGCCAAGTTCGTCGGCGCTTATGCGGCTGCCATGAACGGGGTGGACGTGATCGCCTTTACCGCCGGCATCGGGGAAAACGATCCTTCCGTCCGCACGAAGGTGCTGTCCTACCTGGAGTATCTGGGCATCGAAGTGAACCCGCAGACCAACAAGCTGCGCGGTGAGGAGACCGTGATTTCCACGCCGGATTCCCGCGTGACCGTGCTGGTGATCCCGACCAACGAGGAACTGGCCATCGCCCGGGAGACCGTTGAGATCGTCGGAGAATGAACGGAGCGCTGACGGGAGGTACTGCCGCCGGCTGAGCCGGCGATTGTGCGCCGCCGGAAAATGTGCTATGATAGACCCGGCTGACCGGATGAAAGTCCGGCCGGCCGGGTCATTCTTTGTCTGGGAGGACATTGCCTTGAAAATACTGTTTATGGGGACGCCCGAGTTCAGTGTGCCGGTGCTGCGCGCGCTTCTTGGGGCCGGACATGAGATCACGGCTGTGGTAACGCAGCCGGACCGTGAAAAAGGCCGCGGCAAGGCCGTGCAGATGTCTCCCGTCAAAGAGGAGGCACTGCGCTGCGGCATCCCCGTGCTGCAGCCGGAGCGTGTGCGCCGGCCGGAGGCGGTGGAAGAACTGAAACGCTATCCGTCCGATCTGGGCGTGGTCGTGGCTTTCGGCCAGATCCTGCCGCAGGAGGTCCTGGATCTGCCGCGCCTGGGCTGTGTGAACGTGCACGCTTCGCTGCTGCCGCTCTACCGGGGCGCCTCGCCCATCCAGCAGGCGCTGCTGGACGGCCGTACGGAAACGGGCGTGACCATTATGCGGATGGATGCGGGTTTGGATACCGGCGATATCCTGCTGCAGCGTTCGATCCCCATCGCGCCCGGCGAGACCGGGGGCAGCCTTCACGACAAACTGTCCGAACTGGGCGCGGCGCTGATCGTGCCGGCCGTGCTGGGCCTGTCTCTCGGCATGCTGGAGGGGCGGGCGCAGGAAGGCGAGACCTGCTATGCGGGCATGATCCGCAAGGAGGCGGGCGAGATCGACTGGTCGCAGCCGGCGGAAGCGATCGAGCGGAAGATCCGCGCGCTTTCGCCCTGGCCGAGCGCCTATACCGTCCGCAGCGGGAAACTGCTCAAAATCTGGAAAGCGGAAACGGTGCGGGAGAAAGCGCCTCTGGCGCTGCCCGGTACGGTGACGCAGGCGGACCGCGAAAGCTTCACGGTGTGCTGCGGCGAGGGGAGCCTGCGGGTGCTTTCGGTGCAGCCGGAGGGAAGAAAACGCATGGAGACGGACGCCTACCTGCGCGGGACTCCCCTGGAGCCCGGTGAAGTGCTGGGCAGGCTGCCGGAGGAAGGAGAGAACGCACGATGACGCCGCGGGAATGCGCTGCCACCCTTACGGAGGAGGTCCTGGAGCGGGGCGGCATGAGCCATCGCCTGCTGCAGGAAGCCTTTGCGGAGCATGCTTCTTTTGACGCCCGGGACCGGCATTTCATCACGCGGCTGGTCCACGGGACGCTGGAACAGCAGCTGTTCCTGGATGACCGCCTGCGGCAGCTGAGCCGCGTGCCGGTGGAAAAACTGCGGCCCTGGGTGCGCAGCGTGCTGCGGATCAGCCTGTATCAGCTGTTTTTCCTGGACGGGGTGCCGGACCGCGCCGTGTGCCCTGAGGCCGCGGAACTGGTGCGGCGGCGCGGACTGGGCGGCCTGACCGGTTATGTGAACGGCGTGCTGCGCAGCGCGCTTCGCAGGACCGGCTGGGAAGAGGAAACGGAAAGCGTGCGGCTGCGCATGCCGGAGCCGCTGCTGACGATATTGAAAAACGATCTGGGACCGGAGGCGGCGGAGGCTGCCTGCCGGGCCTTCCTGGAAGAACGCCCGCTCTGCGGGCGCGTGAATCTGTCCCGCATCCCGCGGGAAGAAGCCATCCGGCGGCTGGAGGCGGAAGGCGCTGCCGCGCGGCCCTTCGGCCTGCTCCCGGAGGTACTGATCCTGGAGACGGGCCACACGGCTCCGGAGGCGCTTTCCGCCGTACGGGACGGCTTTCTGCAGCTGCAGGATCCCGCCTCGGCCCTGGCGGTCGCGGCCGCCGCGCCGCAGCCGGGAGAGAAGGTGCTGGACCTGTGTGCCGCGCCGGGCGGGAAAAGCCTTCACGCGGCCGACCGCATGGCGGCGCGGCGCGCTCTGACGGGCGGCCCGGCTGGCAGTGTGCTGGCGCTGGACGTTTCGCCGGCCAAGGTCCGCCTGCTGAAGGAAAACATCGAACGCTCGCAGCTGCCGGGGCTGACGGCCGCCGTGTCCGACGCGCTGGTCTTTTCACCGGAGCGGGAGGAGGCGTTCGACCTGGTCATCGCCGACCTGCCCTGTTCGGGCCTGGGTGTGATCGGCCGCAAACCGGAGATCCGAGGGCGGATCGGTACGGCGGAGATCGCTCAGCTGGCGCAGCTGCAGCGGCGCATGCTGGAAAACGCGGTGCGCTATGTGCGCCCCGGCGGACGGCTGCTCTTTTCCACCTGCACGCTCACGCGCGCCGAAAACGAGGAAAATGCCGCCCGGATCGCCGCGCTCCCCGGCTGGAGAGAGGCGGATCTTGCCGCTGCCTTGCCGAAGGAACTGCACGCGGACATTCGCGGCGGGCGCCTGACGCTGCTGCCCGGCCGGCACGGCACGGACGGCTTCTTTATCAGTCTGTTTCGAAAGGATAGCGTATGAGCGGAGAACAGACCAAAACCGATCTGCGTTCGCTGACGTGCGAGGAACTGCGGGAGGAGATGCTCCGGATGGGCGAAAGCGCCTTCCGGGGCGGGCAGATCTTTGAGTGGCTGCACAAAAAGCAGGCGCGTACGACCGATGAGATGACCAGCCTGCCGCTGGCGCTCCGGCAGAAACTGAAGGAAAACTATGAAACAGCCGCGCCCGAGATCGCCGAGCGCTATGTTTCCGCACTGGACGGTACGCGGAAGTACGTGTTTTCCCTTGCGGACGGCAACCGGATCGAGAGCGTGCTGATGCGCTACGAGTACGGCCTGAGCGTCTGTATCTCGTCGCAGGTCGGCTGCCGCATGGGCTGCCGTTTCTGCGCCTCCACGCTGGACGGCCTGGCCCGCGGCCTTTCGGCCGGCGAGATGCTGGGCGAGGTATACGCGGTCGCGCGCGACGCGGGGGAGCGCATCTCCCATATCGTGATCATGGGCACGGGCGAGCCGCTCGACAATTACGATGCGCTGATCCGCTTCCTGGATCTGGTCACAGACCCCCGGGGGATGGGCCTGAGCGAGCGGAACATCACCGTATCGACCTGCGGGCTCGTGCCGCAGATCCGGAAACTGGCGGCAGAGAAGCGGCAGATCACGCTGGCGCTCTCCCTGCATGCGGCCACCGATGAGGCCCGCCGCGAACTGATGCCCGTGGCAAGACGCTACACGATCGCCGAGACGCTGGCAGCCTGCGAGGAGTATTTTCGGGCGACCGGCCGGCGCATGAGCTACGAATACAGCCTCGTGCGCGGCGTCAACGACCGCGAAGATGACGCCCGGCAGCTGGCCGGTCTGCTGAAGGGGCGCAACTGCCATGTGAATCTGATCCCGGTGAACCCCATTGCGGAGCGCGATTTCAGGGCGCCGGAAGCCGCTCGCGCGGCCGCCTTTAAAAAATCCCTTGAAAAATACGGGATAAATGCTACTATAAGAAGGAAGATGGGCGCGGATATCGACAGTGCCTGCGGCCAGCTTCGACGGGGCAGGAGAGTCTGACGGAGGGGAGATGCGTTTTGCAGCGTTGACCAATCAGGGTCTCGTCCGCAGCAATAATGAAGATTCTGTTTTTGCCCAGGATACCCCGGTGGGTGACCTGAAGAACATGTTTCTGGTGGCGGACGGGATGGGCGGTTATCAGGGAGGAGAGTACGCCTCCCAATTTGTGGTACGCCGGATCCACGAGATACTGCGCCGGCGCATCCGCCGGGGCGAACCGCGCCTGCTGATGGACCAGACGCTCTCCGTCGTCAACAAGGAACTGTATAACATCTCGACCGATACGCCGGCCCTCCGGGGCATGGGCACGACCGTCGTCATGGCGACCTTCCTGAACGGATCGCTATATGTGATGAACGCGGGCGACAGCCGGCTGTATATTTACGACGGGGTGCTGAACCAGATTACGCACGATCATTCCTGGGTGGAGGAAATGGTGGCCCGCGGGGCCCTGACCCGGGACGATCCGATCTACGAAGCGCGCCGGAACATCATCACCCGGGCCGTGGGGAACGCCCCCTATGTGGAACCGGAGTTTTATGAAGTCAGGCCTCAGCCGGGAGACCGCATGCTGATGTGCTCGGACGGCCTGTATACCATGGTGGACAATGATACCATCTCCCGCATCCTCTATCGGGAGAAGGACGTGCTCCGCGCTGCGGAGCGGCTGATCGAGGCGGCCAACGCCGGCGGCGGCAAGGACAATATCTCCGTGATCGTCGCCGATGTGGAATAAGCCCCGGAAAGGAAATGGAGGACAATGGCAATGCTGAAAGCAGGAAGTTTACTGGGCAGCCGCTATGAGATCCTGAGCCGGATCGGCTCGGGCGGCATGTCCGATGTCTATAAAGCCCGGGACAGCGTGCTGAACCGGATGGTGGCGATCAAGGTGCTGCGTCCGGAGTACTCGTCCGACAAGGGGTTCGTGGCGAAGTTCGTCAGGGAGGCGCAGGCAGCGGCCGGGCTCTCCCATCCGAACGTCGTCAGCATTTACGACGTCAGCCAGCAGGACGAACTGCATTACATCGTCATGGAGCTGATCGACGGGATCACGCTCAAGAAATTCATCGAAAGAAAAGGCAAACTCAGCGTCCGGGAATCCGTGGAAGTGGCGATGCAGGTGGCCAAAGGTCTCAATGCGGCGCACCTCCAGGGGATCATCCACCGCGACGTGAAGCCTCAGAATATCATGATCTCCCGCGAGGGCAAGATCAAAGTGACCGATTTCGGCATCGCGCGCATCACGACGGGCTCTACGAGCAGCACCGACACGATGGGCAGCGTGCATTATATCTCACCGGAGCAGGCCCGCGGCGGCTACTGCGACGAGCGCAGCGATATTTATTCGCTGGGCATCACCCTGTTCGAGATGCTGACCGGGCAGGTCCCCTTCGACGGAGAAACGCCGGTCTCCATCGCGCTGCAGCACCTTCAGAGCGACATGCCCTCTCCCCGCGTCTACGAAGAGGATATCCCGCTCAGTCTGGAAAAGATCGTGCTGAAGTGCACCCAGAAGAAGCCGGAATACCGCTATGCCTCCATGGAGGCGCTGCTGGAAGATTTCCGGAGGCTCCTGGCCAATCCGAGAGAAGATTTCGTCTTCCTGCCCGGCCTCACGGGACCCATGCCCTCCGGCGGGACCGTCGTGGTCGGCAAAGAAGAGATGGAAAAGATCCAGCAGACGGCCCGCGGGGCGGCGCTGACCGGCACGGCTGCCGGTGTGGCGGCCTCCCTGGCAGCGGCCGCTGCGGCCCGCAGCAGCCAGGACACGGCGCCTTCCGGGACCGTTGCCGCTGCGGCGGAGACCGCCCAGACGGCCGGCGCTCCGGCGGATCCCGGACGCAGTGCCGAGATCCCCGTGCGATCCCTGACCGGGACCGTGCCCGACGCGGCCGTTTCGGGTCCCATCCCTCCGGCCGGAAGCCAGACCGCCGAGACCGCCGGCGCAGCCAAAGCCGTTTCCATACCCGCCGGCGATACGGCACCGCTTCCGAACAGCGGCACCGCCCCGTCCCCCATCGTGCGGGGAACGGCTGCCCGGATCGCGGCGGAAAGCCAGGCCCGGGCCGCAGCGGCGGGCGAAGCGGCTGCCGGGGAAGCCTCTCCGGCGGCGGAAAGCGCGCCGAAAGCTCCCGAAAAAAAGAAAAGCAATGCCACGTCCCGTTTCCTGCAGGACGATCACGGCGAATCCGCCGGCTATGTCTACCGTGGTGTACTGCGCAACCGCGATATGCTCCACGACGAAGTGGAAGACGAGAAGCGCTCCCGCCGCACGGAGAATATCCTGACCTATATCACCATCGGCGTGGGGCTGCTGATCCTGATCATCGTGATCGCGATCCTGTTCCGGGCCTGCAGTCTGTTCTTCCCGGGAACGCCCGCGTCCACGACAGCGGCTCCGACACAGTCCCAGACGCCGGAGGCCACCCTGCCGACTCTGCCTCCGACCGAGCCTTCGACCGCGGCGCCGACTCAGCCTCCGACCGAGCCTCCCACGCAGCCTCCGACCGAGCCTCCCACGCAGCCTCCGACCGAACCGCCCACGCAGCCTCCCACCGAGCCTCCCACGCAGCCTCCGACCGAGCCTCCCACCGAGCCGGACAATCGCGT
>JAGDDE010000053.1 GCA_017958185.1 Lachnospiraceae bacterium
GCCGCCGTCACCTGATCCGCCTGCTGGAAGACTGCAAGCGCGAAGAAAAATACAACTTCGTTCAGGACGTGATCCTGCGCCATGTGGAAAACCGCAAGACCATCGCCTACATCCACGACGGCTATTGGTGCAACATCGCCTCTGTGCCTTCGTATTACGCCTGCAATATGGACTTCCTGGATCCGGCGCTGAGAAAGGAATTCTTCCTGGAGTATCCGGTCATCCACAGCCGGGTGGACGACAATCCGCCCGCCAAGTTCAATGAAGAGGCGCAGGTGACGAACAGTCTGCTGGGCGGCGGCGCCATCATCAATGGCCGGGTCGAGAATTCCGTGATCTTCAAGAAGGTCTACGTCGGGAACAACAGCGTGGTGCGCGGATGCATCCTGCTGGATGACGTCTATGTGGATGACGGCGTGGTTCTGGAAAACTGCATCGTCGAAAAGCATGTGCGCATCGAGGCGGGCTCCATCATCAAGGGCGCCCCGAACGATATCCGCATCATTACCGAGTAAGACGGGCTAAAGGCAGGTGCAGCATGAAAACAGAAGATACGACGGTGGAATTGTGTTCCTTCCTGCACGTCCACGAGGACCTGGTGGCCAGGGTCATGGCTTCCCTGCCGCCGGAAGACACGCTCAACCGTCTGGCAGACTTTTTCAAAGTCTTTGCGGACCCTACGCGGATCCGGATCCTTTCGGTGCTTCTGTGTTCGGAGACCTGCGTCTGCGATATCGCTCAGCTGCTGGGCATGACCCAGCCGGCGATCTCCCACCAGCTGCGGATGCTGAAGCAGATGGATCTGGTCCGGGCCAGACGGGAGGGGAAAACGGTTTTTTATTCCCTGGCGGACGGTCATATCGCGTCCATTCTGAGTCAGGGGAAAGAGCATATACTGGAATAGCCGGCGGGCGGACGGGCGTCCTTACAGGGACGCCCGTTTCCTTTTGGCAGAGGAGGAGCATAGTATGAAGCAGGAGATCTGCGGCCGGCTGGCCGCGCTGCGAAAGAAAATGGCGGAGGCGGGGGTCGACATCTACGTAGTACCGATGGGCGATTTTCACGGCTCCGAGTATATCAGCGATCATTTCCGTACGGTACGGTTCCTGACGGGGTTTACCGGCTCCGCCGCCACGGTGGCGGTCACTCAGGAAGACGCCTGGCTCTGGACAGACGGGCGCTACTTCCTGCAGGCGGAGCAGCAGCTGGAGGGCACAGGCGTCACGCTCATGCGGGCGGGCCTTCCGGAAACCCCTTCCGTTCCGGATCATCTGGCGGCTCAGCTGCCGGAGAGCGGAACGCTGGGCTTTGACGGACGCGTGGTCATGCTGCGGGAGGCGGACGCCTGGCAGAAGGCTATTCAAAAGAAGCAAGGAAAACTGCTGGTCACACGCGATCTGGTCGGAGAGATCTGGGATGATCGCCCTGCCATGGCCTTTGGGCCGCTGTTCGACCTTCCCCGGGAGATCTACGAGGAAGAGGCCGCGGCCAAGATCGCGCGGGTCCGCGCGGAAATGGAAAAACAGGGCTGCAGCGCGCATATCATCAGCGCGTTGGATGAGATCGCCTGGCTGCTGAACCTCCGTGGGCGGGACGTTGACTGCAATCCGGTCTTTTTCTCGTATATGCTGATCGGACGGGAGAGCGCTAAAGTGTTTCTGAAACAGTCCGTTCTTTCTGATGAGATCCGGGGCCGGATCGAAGCGCAGGGCGCGGAGATCGGTGAGTACGCGGAGTTTTTGGCGGCTGTTTCGGGTCTGCCGGCCGATTCAACGGTTCTGCTGGATCCGTCCCGGACCGGGAGCGCGGTGCGGGCGGCTCTGCCGGAGGGGTCCAAAGTGAAACTTGCGGCCGACCCCGCTGTCAAATTCAAATCGGTCAAGAATGCCTCGGAACAGAAGGCCCTGCGGGAGAGCCACCGCCGCGACGGCGTGGCCATGGTGCGTTTTTTATACTGGCTGAAGCATCACCCGGACGTTTCGGAACTTACGGAGGTGACGGCCGCGGAGCATCTGGACCTTCTCCGTACGGAGATGGGAGCCTTTGAACTCTCCTTCGGTACCATTTCCGCTTACGGCTCCAATGGGGCCATCGTTCATTACGGTCCCCGGAAGGAGAACTGCGCGCGGTTGGCCCCGAAGGGCTTCTTGCTGGTAGACTCCGGCGGGCAGTATCTGACCGGAACCACGGATATCACCCGGACCATCGCGCTGGGGCCGCTCAGCTATGAAGAGAAGCATTACTTTACCGCCGTGCTGCGCGGGCACCTGCGCCTGCAGGGAGCGATCTTCCCCAAGGGCTGCACCGGCCAGAATTTGGACATCCTGGCGCGCGGGCCGCTGTGGGAAGAGCGGCGGGATTACCGCCACGGCACCGGTCACGGCGTAGGCTTCTGCCTGAACGTGCACGAGGGACCCAACAGCTTCCGCTGGCAGCCCGCTTTCCCGACGCCCGCTTTTGAGCCGGGTATGGTAACGACCGATGAACCCGGCTATTACCAGACCGGAGACTTTGGGATCCGCATTGAGAACGAGCTGCTCTGCGTATCGGCAGGCGAAGACGGTTACGGTGATTTCCTGAAGTTTGAGCCGCTGACGCTCTGCCCCATCGACCGGGATGCGATCCTCAAAGAGGAGATGGACGCTTCCGAGATCCGCCTGCTGAACGAGTATCATGCATTCGTCTGGGAGCGGCTGAAGGACAGTCTGCCGGCTCCGGTGGCCGCCTGGCTGCGCGAGGAGACCCGGCCGCTTTGAGACATTTTCGATCAGCGTTGGCAGGACCACGCTTCCGTATAGGCAATGATGTTAAATAATCGAAAAACTCTCCGCAGAACAGTGTTTTCTGTGTGAGTTTTGCATAAAAGAGCCCTTTGGGGCGCACTCCGTAAAGAAGCTGCTCCGAGGCAGTTTTTGCAGTTAAACACTATAATGTTTTTTGGGTTTTGGCGCGGTGAGATACAGCCGCGCCTCTTTCTTGCCCCTGCTCAATTGCGGAGGCCTCTTTTCTCAGGGAATCCCTCGAAACATGAACACACAGCA
>JAGDDE010000054.1 GCA_017958185.1 Lachnospiraceae bacterium
CGGCTGCACCGGCTCTGTCGGAGGCTCTGCCGTGGACGGCTGCACCGGCTCTGTCGGAGGCTCTGCCGTGGACGGCTGTACGGGTTCTGTCTGCGGCTCCGCGGTAGACGGCTGTACGGGTTCTGTCTGCGGCTCCGCGGTAGACGGCTGCACCGGCTCTGTCTGCGGCTCTGCCGTCGACGGCTGCGTCGGCGGTTCTGCGGTGGACGGCTGCGTCGGGCGGGTCGGTGCCGCGGTAGACGGCTGTACCGGCTGCGTCGGGGCCGCGGTGGACGGCTGCGTCGGCTGCGCTTCCGTGGCGAACACAGTGTCCACCAGATCGCGGAACTCGTTCTTCCAGCCCTCCGTCAGCGAACAGGCGCTGAGCGTCAGGATCAGCGCGAGCACCAGTGCGGTCAGCTTCCATGCCAGATGTTCTTTCTTCATAGTCACTCCTTATCGTACCGTTCGGGAACCGCCGGTCTTCCTGTGCGGCTGAAAGCCGCCGTCAGTCACGGGTCCTGTCTCCTGCGGCGCAGGCCACAGCAAACGCGAGCAGCGTGATCCCCGTCGAAAAAGCGGCCGCCGCCAGGGGCTCCGGCGCTTTTCCGGCCAGCAAAAACGATCCGCCCAGTGCCCAGAACAGTCCCGCCAGATGATACAGGAGGACGCCTGCCAGGAGCACTCTCAGCAGAAAGACCGTATGCCCGGCTTTCTTCAGAAGGGCAGGGAACCGGCCCAGACGTCCGTCCGCTTCCAGGATATCCCCCCGGCCGGGCGGCAGCGTTTCGACCGCTTCCTCTCCCGCCGCCGCAGCCGCATCCGTTCCGGGCGGACGCAGGGAAACTTTGGGAGAATCATAACTTCTGATTATCATAACATTTCTTTCGCTGTTTTGCAACCGCCTTATTGCATCGCCCTTTTCGTCGGGCAGAAGGTCGCCTGCGGCCCAGGCGCGCGGCATGCCCAGCCGGTCGGCCGTGTGTACGGCCGCCGCTGTCGGAGCCGCGGAAAACAGGCGCATCTCGCGGCGCTGCCGCAGCAGTTCCTGTACCGCCTGCCGCGCCTCCGGACGGAGGTCGTCTTCCAGGCAGAACAGCCCCAGCGCTTTCCCGTCCAGCGTGACGCACAGAGGCATCAGGCCCTCGCCGGCAGCCTCCCGCACGGCTTTCATCAGTTCCGGATCGTCCGGCAGCAGCGGATACCGTTCGCTGAGCCAAGGCACGGTGCCCAGCGCCGCCTCCCGCCGGTTCAGCACGGCGCGGATGCCGTTTTCCTCTTCTTCCGGCGCCGCCTCGGGCCGGATCAGGTCATGCTGCCATCCGAAGCCGTTCCGCTCCGTGAAACGCACGACTGCATGGGCAAAGGGTGCCGGGCTTCCGTACGCCAGCGAAGCGCCGTAGATCATGACCCGCGCCTTCCCCTGCCCGTGGAACGCTTCGATGCGCGAAACCAGCGGCAGATTTTCCGTCAGGCCGCCTTCCCGCTCCCACACGATCAGATCCGTCTTTGCCAGGTGGGACAGCGTCCGCCCGTCCCGGACCGCGATACCGTCCGTCCCCGTGTTCCGGCGCCGGACAAACAGCGGGATCGCCGGGGAAAGCGCTGCCGGAGCGGCAGTCATCAGCGCGGCCGAAAAGACACAGAACCCTTCCCCCGCGCTGCGGCGCAGCACGCCGGCTGCAAGGCCCCCGAGCACCGCGCTGACGGCCGTGACCAGAGGCAGGATGCCTGCCAGACGCACGGCGGCCCGCTCTTCCGGCGCGGGATTGCTGCGCAGGGCCACGGCGATCTGAGGCCGGAACCGGTCCGACAAGGCGCGAAGGATCAGCGCTTCGCACAGCGCCAGCGCGGCAGCGGCGGCATGCACCGCGGTCTCCTGCCCGGCAAACGCCCGGATCACGGCCCAGAGAAGGACCGCGGGCGCTGCCAGGCACAGCAGCGTTTCCGGGAGGCTCCGGCCTTTGGCCAGCACGGCCAGGCCCCGGAGCCACTCCGGCAGTGTCAAAAGGAACACCGCTCCGGCAAGGACTACCGCTGTGACGGCGCCCGCCCTGCCGGCCGCCAGAGAGGCCAAGGGTCCTCCAGTCCCGGAAAAAAGCGCAAAAAGGAGCAGCAGCGCCGTCAGGATGCCGGCGCCCGCCGCCCGCAGCAGGCGGTGCGTCCTTGCCGCGGGATCTCCTTTTTTGCTCCGTTCTTTCATAAAACTCCTTTACAGCAGATCCAGATCGGAAAAGCTGAGCTGATTGGTCTCGGGGAGTTCCCCCAGGATCCCGAGCCGGGCCAGGGTGTCGGCCAGCGTCGAACTGATGCGGGCCCGCTGGATCAGATCCTCCTTGGAAAGGAACGGCCCCTGCGCCGCCGCCCGCTCCAGATCCTGCGCAGCCTTTTCTCCCATGCCGGCGACGGAACTGAGCGAGGGCATGATCTTCCCGTCCAGGATCTGGAAGCGCTGCGCCTTCGCCCGGGAAAGGTCGATCGGCAGGAATTCGAAGCCGCGGGCGAACATCTCCTCCGCCAGCCGCATATCGCGCAGCGTATCGGATTCCGCCTCGGAGAGCCGGTCGGCGTTCTCCCGCAGGAATTTCAGTTCGCTGCGGAAGCGTTCCGGTCCCAGGCAGATCTTCTCGTAATCGAAGCCCTTCGCGCGGATGCTGAAATACGCCGTATAGTACTCCAGCGGGTAATGGATCTTGCAGTAGGCCACGCGCCAGGCCATCATGACATAGGCGGCCGCGTGGGCTTTGGGGAACATGTACTGGATCTTCTCGCAGGATCCGCAGTACCATTCGGGCACGCCTGCCGCGAGCATGGCCTGCTTCCACTCTTCCCACTTCTTTTCCTCGTGCCGGGCCACCTTGCCCTTGCGGACGCTCTCCATGATGGAGAAAGACTGCGCCGGATCCATCTTCATGGAGATCAGGTACAGCATGATGTCGTCGCGCGTGCAGATGGCTTCCGACAGCGTCGCGGTGCCGCTCAGGATCAGATCCTGCACGTTGCCCAGCCATACGTTGGTCCCGTGGGCGATCCCCGCGATGCGCACCAGGTCGGCGAAGCAGACCGGCCCGGCGTCCAGCACGATCTTCATGGCAAAGTCCGTGCCGAATTCCGGGATCCCCAGCGTGCCCAGCGGGCAGCCGCCGATCTGATCGCTCGTGATGCCCAGCGCCTCCGGAGACGAAAACAGCGAGATGACCGCCGGATCGTCCAGCGGGATCTGTGTCGCATCCAGACCGGTCAGATCCTCCAGCCGCCGGATCATGGTCGGATCGTCGTGGCCGAGGATGTCCAGCTTCAGCAGATTGTGCTGGATGGAATGATAGTCGAAATGCGTCGTGACGATCCTGCTTTTGACGTCGTTGGCCGGGTGCTGGATCGGCGTGAAGCTGTAGATGTTCTCTCCGTGGGGCATGACGACGATACCGCCGGGATGCTGGCCCGTGGTGCGCCGCACGCCGATGCAGCCCTCGGCGATCCGCTCGATCTCACAGCGGCGTTTGGAGATGCCCTTCTCCTCAAAGTATTTCATCACGAAGCCGTAGGCCGTTTTTTCGGCGAGCGTGCCGATGGTGCCGGCCTTGAACGTGTGTCCGGCTCCGAACAGTTCTTCCGTATAATCATGGGCGCGGCTCTGGTATTCGCCGGAAAAATTCAGATCGATATCCGGTTCCTTGTCCCCTTTAAATCCCAGGAAGGTCTCAAAGGGGATATCATAGCCGTCCTTGATCATGCGTGTCCCGCAGAGGGGGCAGTCCCGGTCCTTCATGTCCACGCCGGCGCCGCCCGCATGAGCGCGGGTCTCCTCATCGTCAAAGATACTGTGCCGGCAGCGGGGACAGCGGTAATGCGGCGCCAGCGAGTTCACTTCGGTGATCCCCGAAAGGAAGGCGACGAACGAGGAGCCCACCGACCCACGCGACCCGACCAGATATCCGTCGTCGTTGGATTTTTTCACCAGACGCTGGGCGATGATATACATGACCGCATAGCCGTTGCCGATGATCGACGAAAGCTCACGGTCCATGCGGTCTTCCACGATCTTCGGGAGCGGATCGCCGTACAGTTCGCGCGCCCGCGTGCGGCACAGACGGTCCAGTTCTTCTTCCGATCCTTCAATGACGGGCGGACATTTGTCCGGGCGCACCGGCGAGATGCGCTCGATGCGCTCGCAGATCCGGTTGGAATTCTCTATGACGATCTCGTCCGCCTTTTCCGGGCCCAGGAAGGCGAAGGCTTCCAGCATCTCTTCCGTCGTACGAAGATACAGCGGCGGCTGAAGGTCCGCATCCTCGTAGCCCTGCCCTTTCTGGATGATGCGCCGGTAGATCTCGTCCTCGGGATCCAGAAAATGCACGTCGCTGGTCGCAACGACGGGTTTGCCGAACTGCTCCCCGAGCCGGACGATGGTCCGTACATGGTTTTTCAGATCCTCTTCGGTCTTGCGTCCGAATTTATTGTCGCGCAGCAGGAAATCATTGTTATGGATCGGCTGCACTTCCAGATAATCGTAGAAACCGACGATCTTTGCGAGTGTTTCTTCGTCTTCTCCGCGCAGCAGCGCCTGATACAGTTCGCCCGCCTGGCAGGCGGATCCGATGATGAGGCCTGCGCGGCACTGCGCCAGCAGGCTGCGCGGGATCCGCGGCCGGCGCCGGAAATAGTTCAGATGAGACTCGGACACCAGCCGGTACAGATTCACACGCCCTTCGTCGGTCGCGGCCAGCAGGATGATATGATACGTGGGCGCTACCAGGATCTGCTCGTCGGAAAGGCCCGCGTCGTCGTCGACCAGATAGCCCTCGCAGCCGTAGATGACCTTGAATCCGCCGCCGATCTTTTTGGCGACCTGCATCGCTTCCGGGAAGGACTGCACCACGCCATGGTCGGTGATCGCGATGGCCGGATGGCCCCACCGGGCTGCCGTGAGCAACAGATCTCTGGTGTGGGTGACGGCGTCCATCTCGCTCATCTGGGTATGGCAGTGCAGTTCCACACGTTTGCGGGGCGAGCGGTCGGTCCGCTCGCGGGCATCGCCCTCCGCCGCCGTCAGTCCGCTCACGGCGGAGATCGCCACCTCGTGCTCGAATCTGTCCAGCGAAGCAACGCCTTTCAGCCGCACATAAGCGCCTTCCGAAATAAGGGGCGCGATCTGCTCTTTTTCCTCGGGTTTGAGGAAAAGTTTGACACGGATCGAATCCGTGCGGTCCGTGACCCCGAAGATCTCCAGCAGGTTCCCGGTCTTCAGCTGCCGCTCTTCTACGTTCAGGACGCGGCCCTGGATGACCACCTCGCCCATCTCTTCGGTGATCTCGGCGATCTCCAGCGGATCTTCCTCGAACTTATAGCCGTACCCCGTCCCGGGCTCGAATTTCTTTTTATAGTATTTTTTGGCAGAGGCACGCGGGGGCGCGGCTGCCGTATTGGCGGTTTTCGCCGTTTCCGCCCGCCGGCTGCGCCGGGAGATCTCTTCGATGAGGTCCTCCACGTCTTCATCCCTTTCGGGCGCGGCGGCGCCGCCGCCTGTCTGCAGGCGCACCTCGACCTTCAGGCCCAGCCGCTCCGCGAACAGTTCCTGCAGCCACTGCGCAAGCTGCTGCCCGTAGCGGCGATCCACCACGCTGTCCGGCACCGCCAGCTGCATGACGTCCGCCGAGGGGAACTTCACTTCGCTGCGGCGGAAGACGTTGAAGAGCATGAGCCAGTCGCGCCTCAGTTCCAGTTCGATGCTCGGCCGATATGCCTCAAATGCCTGCTGCGGCGTCATGTCGCCCAGTTCAAAATGCTCCCGGACGGTGACGCGCACCTCTTTCCCGGGGAAATAGACCTGCCGGATCGCGGCTTCCAGCGCGTAGATGTCGCGGCGCGCGATCAAAAAAGGCGCCCTCAGACTGACACGCAGTTCGCTGCGGTCGCGCGGCATGACCATCCGCTCGACCGTAATGTCATCCATCCGGCGCATGATCGTATCACCTGTTCGGAGTGCCGGCATTGCCTGCCGAAGACTCTTCTCTTCCATATACCTCCCTGAAAGGCCGCTTCCCGCAGGAGAGGCGGCCTCCTTTTCCTACAGACGCGAAAGTTCCTCGCGAAACGCCTCCAGAAGCTGCGCCTCGGGAACTCTCCGGAGGATCTTCCCTTTGCGGAACAGCAGGCCTTCCCCGTCGCCTCCGGCAATGCCCAGATCGGCTTCCCGCGCCTCGCCGGGGCCGTTGACGACACAGCCCATGACGGCCACCCGAAGGGTCTTCGGACAGTTCTCCGTCAGTTCCTCCACCTGTTTGACCAGCGATACGAGATCGATCCGCGTCCGCCCGCAGGTCGGACAGGACACCACTTCGACCCCGTCATTTCTCAGTTCCAGCGACCGGAGCAGCTGCCGGGCAACGCGCACCTCTTCGACCGGATCGCCAGTCAGCGATACGCGGATCGTATCGCCGATGCCCATCGCAAGGATCGCCCCGATGCCGGCGGCGGATTTGACCGTGCCGTATCCGGGACTGCCGGATTCCGTGATCCCCACGTGCAGGGGATAGTCCGTCTTTCCAGCCAGGATCCGATGTGCCTCTATGCACAGTGGGACGCGCGTCGACTTCATGCTGATCACGATCCGATCATACCCGGCGTCCTCGATCTGCGCCGCCGCGCGCAGCGCGCTTTCGGCCAGTCCCCCGGCCGTCACGCCCCCATATTTTTCCAGAAGGTCTTTTTCCAGCGAACCGGAATTGACGCCCACGCGGATGGGGATCCCCCGCTCCGCAGCGCATCGCGTCACTTCGCGGACGCGGTCCGGCCCGCCGATATTCCCGGGATTGATGCGGATCTTGTCCGCTCCGTTTTCCATGGCCGAGACCGCCAGCCGCCAGTCGAAGTGGATGTCCGCGACCAGCGGGATGCGGATCCGGCGGCGGATCTCCCGCAGGGCACGGGCCGCCTCCGGTGTCGGAACCGTCACGCGTACGATCTCGCAGCCGGCCTCTTCCAGCCGGCGGATCTGCGCAGCGGTCGCCGCCGCGTCTTCCGTTCTGGTATTGGTCATGGACTGGACCGCGATGGGGCTGCCGCCTCCGAGGAGGACATCTCCGACAGCCACGGTCCGGCTGATCCTGCGTTCCATAGAGAAGATCCCCGATCCCTTTCCGCAGCATGGTCCCGGCAGAGACCGCTGCTTTTCAAACAATTTTCAGGCGCACCGTGTCACAGGCCGAACAGCCGCAGCACATCGCTGACCATGATCACCGCCAGCAGGATGAGCAGCAGGATGAGCCCGACGGAGTGGATCATGGCTTCGGTCTTCGCCGGCAGCGGTTTGCCGCGGATCCACTCGATCAGGATGAACACCAGGCGGCCGCCGTCCAGCGCAGGGATCGGCAGCAGATTCATCACCCCGAGGTTGACGTTCAGCAGAACCATCATCATGAAGATGTTGAGCAGCGCGACGTATACGCCGCCGCTCTCCATCCCCTCCTCAACGACCGTACCGATGGTATCGACGATCCCGATGGCGCCGGACATATCGCGGAGCCCCACCCGGCCCGTCACTAGCATCTTCAGCGACAGGAACACATAGCGGAGCCAGTAGCCCATCTCCAGCCCGCAGTAGCGGATCAGATCCAGCGGACCGGTGATTTCTTCATACAGATAAGAAGCGCCGAAGCCCAGTTCGCGCGCCTCGTAGGGCGCGGGCGTCACCAGCGCTGTCTGCTCGGCACCGTCGCGCAGGTAGACAATCGTGACCGGCGAGCCATCCAGCGCGTGCGCCGCGAAAAACTCCTGCAGCGCCGAGCCGTCCGCGATCGCCGTGCCGTCCACCGACAGCAGGACATCGCCTTTCCGGAGTCCAGCTTCTGCCGCCGGCGAGCCTTCCTGTACGGCCTGCAGCGCCGCGGGGCCGCCGTCAGCGGTGTAGGTGATGCCCAGACGCCAGCCACTGACCTTCGTATCGATGCGGACCGTATTCTCCTGACCGCCGCGCCGGAAGACCACCTCGATCTCATCGGCGCTGAAGCCCTCCAGCTGCGTGATCAGCTCGATCTCGCGCCCGAGCGAGATTCCGTGGCCGTCCAGCCGGGTGATCACATCGCCCGTGCGCAGGCCGGCGTTCCAGGCACTGCTGCCTTCCGTGACCGTGTAGACCTTGGCGGGATTAGTCCCGCCCATCCAGACCAGCGGGACAGAGATCAGGAAAGCGAAGATCAGGTTGAAAGCCGGTCCGGCCAGAATGACCAGAAAGCGCGCCCAGGCCGGCTTGCTGCCGAAGGCGTTGGGCGCCGGATTGTCCTCATCTTCTCCCACCATCGCGCAGGAACCGCCGAAGGGGATCAGTTTGAGGGAGTATTTCGTTTCCCCTTTGCCCCAGCTGAGGAGCCTGGGCCCCATGCCGATGGAGAATTCGGTCACGCCGATCCCCACGGCTTTGGCCAGCAGGAAATGCCCCATCTCATGGACAAAGATCAGGACGCTGAATACCAGAATAGCTATGAGAATATTGATGATGTTCAAAGCAAAACTCCTATCAGCCCACCAGGAGCAGCAGCATATAGACGGCAGGGGCCAGGGCGAGCACACTGTCAAAGCGGTCCAGGAACCCTCCGTGTCCGGGGATAAAGCTGCCGAAATCCTTGATGCCGCAGTCCCGTTTGATCGCGGAGGCGGCCAGATCGCCGATCTGTCCGATCACCGCACCGACCAGCCCGATGATCGCCAGCGCCACGATCGGCTGTTTGAACAGGTAGAACTCCTCCTGGCAGATCCATCCGAAGACCGCCATGACCGCGGTTGCTCCCAGGACGCCTCCCAGCGAGCCTTCGACGGTCTTATGCGGACTCAGTTTGGGGGCCAACTGATGCTTTCCGAGCAGCGAGCCGAACAGGTAGGCGAACACGTCGGAGCCCCAGGCGGAGATGCAGACGATCCATACCAGGAAGATCCCCTGATCCATTTCGCGGATCAGATAAATGAAGGAAAGGCTCACCGGCACGTAGATCATGCCGAAGGCTGCCTCGGCCACTTCGCGGATGCTGAATTTGGGAAAACTGAGCGCATAGACGGTCAGCAGCACCAGCAGCACGCCGAACAGGACCAGAAACGCCGCCTGCGGCAGAAAATAGACGGTGGCCATATAAACGAACAGACAGGCAAAGACCACCGTGGCCGGCGCCTTGCCCCAGAGCCCCAGAGCACGGTCGTATTCGAACAGGGCAACGGCGGAAACGAACAGGAGCATGGAGAACAGTACGACGCCCCCGAAGTACAGACACAGCACTAACAGGGCCAGAAAAATGAAGCTGCTTCTCAGGCGGACCCAGAACGTGTTCATGACCCGGCCTCCTTTCGTCCGCCGAAGCGGCGGTCCCGTTTTTGATAGGCTTCGATACAGGCGGTCAGCGTCTCCGCCGTGAAGTCCGGCCAGAGGACCTCCGGGAACAGAAACTCCGTATAGGCCGACTGCCACAGCAGGAAATTGGACAGCCGCTGCTCTCCGCTCGTCCGGATCAGCAGATCCGGGTCGGGGATACCGGCCGTATCGAGCGCCTGAGCGATCGTCTCTTCCGTGATCTCCTCCGGCAGGAGTTCCCCGCGCTGCACCTGCGCGGCCAGCCGGACAGCGGCCCGGCGCAGTTCGTCGCGGGCGCCGTAATTCAGCGCCATCACCAGCGTCATGCCCTTGTTCTCCGCGGTGTCGCGCACCAGTTCATCCAGCATCCGGGCCAGTTCCGGCGCAAAGCGGCTTTCGTCGCCGATGGCCGTGACGCGGATGTCGTTGGCCATGGCCCTCTTGCGCAGCCGGGGGATATAGAAGGCAAACAGCTGCATGAGCGCGCTGACCTCTTCCTGGGAACGTTTCCAGTTCTCCGTGGAAAAAGCATAGACCGTCAGGAACTCCACGCCCAGGCGGGCGCAGTCTTCCACGGTCCTCTCCAGCGCTTCGCAACCGGCTTTGTGGCCGAGCGCGCGCGGGAGCCCCCGCTTTTTGGCCCAGCGTCCGTTGCCGTCGAGTATGATGGCGATATGCCGCGGGATCTTCCTGCCCGCTGCCGCCGCCTCGTCGATCGTGTGCATAAGAAAACCTTTCTCTATGAGAAAAAGGCAGGTTCACCCGCCTTTTTCACGAACCGTCAGACGGTCATGATCTCTTTGGTCTTGGCTTCGACGGTCTTGTCGACCTTTCCGATGAATTTGTCGGTCAGCTTCTGCGCCTCGTCCTCGGCCCGTTTCACGTCGTCCTCGGTCATTTCTCCGTTCTTTTCCGCTTTTTTGAAACTGTCCATGGCCTCGCGGCGGATATTGCGGACCGCGACCTTGGCCGCTTCCCCTTTCTTACGGACTTCCTTGCTCAGTTCCTTGCGGCGTTCCCCGGTCAGTTCCGGGAAGACCAGGCGGATCACCACACCGTCATTGGAGGGGTTGATGCCGATATCCGAGGTCAGGATCGCCTTCTCGATGCCTTTCAGCAGAGAACGGTCCCAGGGCTGGATCACCAGGATGCGGGCTTCGGGGACCGAGACGTTCGCGACCTGCTGGATGGGGGTGGGGCTTCCGTAATAATCAACGGTGAGACGGTTGAGGACGGAAGGATTGGCGCGTCCGGCACGGATCGTGGCCAGCTCCTCCGACAGGTTGTTCAGGGTTTTTTCCATTTTTTCTTCAAATACGGCGACCACTTCGCTCATTGGGTATCTTCCTCCTTTTTCTGTTTTATGACTCCGGCACCGTGACGCGGGTGCCGTTCACCTCGCCGAGCATGGCTCGGCGGATGCTGTCCGGTTCATTCAGGCTGAACACCGCCATGGGCAGACGGTTGTCCAGACAAAGCGCGGAGGCAGTCAGGTCGACCACCTTCAGACCGCGGGCCACCACCTCGCCGATGGAGATGGTCTCGAAGCGCCGGGCCTTCGGATCCAGCTTGGGATCCCTGTCGTAGACTCCGTCCACCGCCTTGGCCAGCAGCAGTTCGTCCGCCTCCATCTCGATGGCCCGGAGCACGGCCCCGGTATCGGTGGAAAAATAGGGATGCCCCGTCCCGCCCGCGAAGAAGACTACCTTGCCGGCCCTGAGGTCCGCATCGGCGTCATCTTTGGAGAACAGCCGGGTCATGGCGCCGCAGACGAAGGGGGTATACACGGCAGTGGCCATGCCCTCGCTGCGGAATACCTCGGAGACGTAGATCGCGTTCATGACCGTGGCCAGCATGCCGATCTGGTCGGCCTGCACGCGCCCGATGGCCTCGCTGCTCCTTCCGCGCCAGAAGTTTCCGCCGCCGATGACCACGCAAAGCTCCACACCGGCGCAGGCTGACTGCTTCACCTGCCGCGCCACGCTGCGCACCACGGCTTCATCAAAGCCTGTTTTCTTCTCTCCGGCGAGGGCTTCGCCGCTCAGTTTCAGCAATACCCGACGATGATGTTCCATGCGTCTCTCCCGCTTTTTCTTTTTCCAGGGCGGATCTGCCGCCGACAGCCCGCACTCTATCTTTCATTATAACACAAAACCGCCGAAAAGTACAATACTTTTCGGCGGCAGCGTGCAAAGAGGCGGCGGATCCTCTCCGCCGCCTCCCGATATACGGGATCATTCCTCCGTTACAGCCTCCGCGGCTTCCGCTACTTCGATGGGAGCGGTCAGCACGGTCTGAGCCGGATCACGATCCATTTCCAAGGCCTTGATGGAAAGGCTGATCTTCTTGTCGTCCGGATTGAAATCCACGACCTTGGCTTCGATCTCCTGTCCGATCTTCAGGACGTCGGACGGTTTCTCCACATGGGTCGGAGCGATCTGGGACACGTGCAGCAGGGCGTCTACACCGGGCACCAGTTCCACGAAGGCGCCGAAGTCGGTCATGCGCGCCACACGGCCGGTCACGATATTGCCGATCGCGTACTTTTCTTCCGCACCCAGCCAGGGGTTGCGGTCCGGGAACTTCATAGACAGGGCGATCTTGGTGCCCTTGATGCTCTTGATGAAGGCTTCGACTTCCTGGCCGACCTTGAACACCTTCTTGGGATTCTCGATACGGCCCCAGCTCATTTCGGAGATGTGCAGCAGACCGTCGGCGCCGCCCAGATCGATGAACACACCGAAGTCCGTCAGGTTCTTCACGATGCCGGTGACGATCATGCCGACCTCGATGCGGTCGAACAGGGCCTTCTCGGCGGCTTCGCGGCGCTCGGCCACGACTTTCTTGCGGTTGCCGATAACTCTGCGCTTGCGGATGTTGCATTCCACGAGCACGAACTCGATCTCCTGGTCCATATACTTGCTGAGGTCTCTTTCAAAGTTTTCGGAGACCATGCTGGCCGGGATGAACACGCGGATGCCGTCCAGCACGACGCTCAGGCCGCCGGTGGTGACCTGGGAGACCTTGCCGCTCAGCACGGTGCCGTTCTCGAATGCCTCTTCCAGTTTCTTGGAAGCGCGGTCCTGGGCCAGCCGCTTGTAGGACAGCAGCACCTGGCCGTCTCCGTCGTTGACCTTGAGCACTTTGACTTCCAGCTCATCGCCGACGTGGACCGCTTCCTTGAGGTCCAGTGCCGGATCGTTGGTGTATTCGGACTTGGTGCACACACCGTCGGCCTTGTAGCCGATGTTGATGTTGATCTCGTTGTCCTTGACACCGATGACGGTTCCCTTCACGATAGCGCCCGTGCGGATCTGGTTCAGGGATCCTTCTTCATTCAGCATTTGTTCAAAACTCACTTCGGACATAAGTTTGAACCTCCTCGATAATATTCTTTGGGGTGCTGGCCCCTGCTGTGATACCTACGCTACCGGTCGGCCTGATACCTTGCTTGACTAAGTCTTCGAGTGTCCGTATGAAATACGTCCTTCCGCAACGGTTCCGGCAGATCTCGTACAGTTTCCTGGAATTCGAGCTGTCGGCACCTCCGATGACCAGTATGGTGTCGGATCGGAGGGATAGTTCCGCGGCCTCGGACTGACGCATCTGTGTAGCATTGCAAATTGTGTTCACAACACGTATATCATATATCGCTGTTCGTAATTTTTCAACCATTTCTTGAAAATTTTTCTGTTGAAGCGTCGTTTGTGCTACAACAGTCGCCGGACCGGCCCCCGCCTGCGGACCGAGCTCGTCTGCAGAGCCCAGCACGTCCGCGGGCCCGGTGCTCCAGCCAACGATCCCGCGCACCTCCGGATGGTTTTTATCGCCGCAGATGATGAGCCGGCGGCCTTCTTTCCCCGTTTCCTCCGCGATCCGGTGAATCTTTTTAACGAAGGGGCAGGTCGCGTCCAGGACGCGCAGCCCGGCGCGGCGCATGCGCTCCTCCTCGCTGCGGCTGACCCCGTGCGAGCGCAGGATCACGGTGCCCTGAGGCAGGCCGCTCCCGGCGTGGGCCGCTTCGATCTCGCGCAGGCGCTCCTCATTCAGGATGCGCACGCCGCGGCGCGCAAGATCCTCTACGACGGTCTCGTTGTGGATGATGGGCCCGTAGGTGTAGAGCGGGAAGGTGCCCCGGTCGGCCTCTTCCCGGACCATCCGCACAGCCCTCTCCACTCCGAAGCAGAATCCGGCGGTTTTGGCAACGGTCACCTCCATTTATTTCATCCTTTCCGTATACAGGCGCATCACTGTCTCCACCACTTCGTCGATGCTCAGCGCCGAAGTATCGAGCCGAACTGCATCCTTTGCCTGCCGCAGCGGGGCGATCTCCCGGTGCATATCGCGCCAGTCGCGCTCCGCGATCTCGCGGCCGAGCTGCTCCAGATCCGGCGTTTCTCCGCGGGCTGCCAGTTCGTCAAAGCGGCGCTTTGCCCGGACGGAAACGTCCGCGGTCATATAGATCTTGAGGAAGGCATCGGGCAGGATCACCGTGCCGATGTCCCGTCCGTCCATGACCACATCGCGGCTGGCGGCCAGCGCCTGCTGAAGCACTTTCATTTTTTCCCGGACGGGAGCATAGACCGAAGAGGCAGACGCCATACGGCCCACTTCCTCCTGCCGGAGCAGGGGCGTCACGTTTTCACCGTTCAGAAACACCTGCTGCATGCCGTTTTCATAGTCGATGGTCACATCGGCGCCCTGTACGGCCGCGGAGATGCCGGCCTCATCCGAGGCCTCGAGCCCGCAGCGCAGGAAATGGACCGCCAGCGCACGGTACATGGCGCCGGTGTCCACATAGATGAGCCCGGTCTTTTTTGCGACGCGGCGCGCGATGGTGCTCTTGCCCGAGCCGGCCGGTCCGTCGATGGCGATATGTCTGTTCATGATGATTTCCTCCCCGGCGGCGGCTTCTCCCGCCGCCCGGCCTGTCGTCCAGGCGATCTGCAGATTGAATCCTCCTGTCGAAGCGTCCAGATCCAGGACTTCTCCGGCAAAATACAGGTGTTTGATCTTCTTGGCGCTCATATCTGCGGGGTCGATCTCGCGCACCGAGACGCCGCCCCGCGTCACCACGGCCTCGTCCCAGCTGCCGAGCGATGTCACTTCCATCCGCAGGGCTTTGACCGTCTCCAGGAGTCTTTCCCGCTCTTCCCTGCGCAGCTGCGCGCCAGCGTCTCCCTCCAGGCCGGCCTGCGCCAGCACGACAGGGATCAGCGCGCGGGGCATCCACCCGCCCAGCAGCGTGGAGAGCTGCTTTTTCCCGGCGTCCGGAGCCTCGCGCAAAAAACGGTCCCGGAGCTGTTCCCGGCTCAGCGCCGGCTTCAGGTCGATGCTCAGGAGCACCGGCGCCTCGGCCCGGCTCTCCTCCCGGAGAGCTTCTCCCAGAAAAGCAGAGGCGGACAGGATCAGCGGGCCGGTCACGCCCGTATGCGTAAACATCATCTCGCCGAGATCCTCGAACAGGATCTTTTTCCCCCGGGCCAGGCGCACGCCGACATTGCGCAGCGAAAGACCGGCCGGCGGTGGCGGGCTTCCGGCTCCGGCAAAGACAGCTTCGAGCGGGACGAGCGAGGGATAGCAGGGCTCCGTTTTCAGTCCGGCCTCCCGCGCAAAGCGCAGGCCGTCGCCCGTGGATCCGGTCGAGGGATAGCTCAGGCCGCCCGTCGCCACGATGACCCGGTCGAAAGCCCGTGTTTCCTCCCGGCCCCCGGAGTGCCGAAAAGTCAGTCCGCACACGGCGCCGTCCCGGATATCCAGCCGCAGGACCTGGGTATTGTAGAGCTGCTTCACACCGTTTCTGTCCATGGCCCGGCGCAGGGCGTCACGGATCTCAGCCGAAAGATTCGAGGCAGGAAAAACGCGCCGGCCGCGCTCCGTGACGAGCTTTACGCCCAGCCCCTCCATATAGTCCATCATCTCCCGGTTCCCGAAACGAGAAAAGGAAGAGCGCAGAAAGCGGCCGTTCCGGTAAATATGGTCAAAGAACTCTTCCCGGCTGCAGGCGTTGGTCAGATTGCAGCGCCCTTTGCCGGTGATATAGAGCTTCATGCCCGGTTTTTCTTTTTTTTCCAGCAGCGTGACCTGCGCGCCCTTTTCGGCGGCGCGGATCGCTGCCATCATGCCGGCGGCCCCGCCGCCGACGACGGCTACCTGTACCATGGGGCTGCTCTCCCGTCCCGGCCTACAGCCGGATATACTTCAGATCGGCCGCCTCGATGCGGCTCAGCACCTCGCGGGTGCGTTCCTGCGCAGGCAGTTTCACCACGCGCGAAGCGTGATTCAGCATGGCCTTTTCCAGGTAGTTGCGCACGTCCCTGGCATTGGCGAAATTCTCCGGTTTGTTGGTGCAGCGGCGTTTGAAAAAGGCTTCCGCCGCCTTTTCCGCTTCCGGAGACAGTTCGTATTCGTTCTTTTTACACTGCAGTTTCAGGATCTGCACCAGTTCCGCCGGGGTATAGTCCGGGAATTCGATCGAATAGGCGAAGCGCGAACGCAGTCCGGGATTGGAATCGAGGAACTGCTGCATCAGATCGGTATAGCCGGCGGCGATGACGATCAGCTCGTCGCGGGAGTCTTCCATGGCCTTGAGGATCACGTCTACGGCCTCCTGCCCGAAGTCCCGCTCACCGGAATGCGCGGTCAGAGTATAGGCCTCATCGATGAACAGGATCCCGCCCATCGCCTGATCGATCACCTCGCGTGTCTTGATCGCGGTCTGTCCCACGTAGCCGCCGACCAGCCCGGAGCGGTCCACTTCGACCAACTGCCCCGTCGGGAGCAGCCCCAGTTCCCCGTAGATGCCGGCCAGCATCCGGGCGACGGTCGTCTTCCCGGTGCCGGGGTTCCCGTAAAACACCATGTGCCGGGAAGTCCCGCGTACGGCCAGGCCGCTTTCGCGGCGCATCTTCTGCACGCGCAGCAGATTGACCAGGCTGTAGATCTCCTGCTTGACGGTCTCCAGACCGATCAGTTCGTTCAGTTCGGCCAGGATCTCTTCCACACGGTCCTGCGTCAGCTCGGTCTCCGTCTTTTCCGCCTTTTCCGCCTTCGCGGCTCCCGTCTCCTGTCCGCTCTTCTTCTCCGGCGTTTTGGATCCGGCCGAAGAGGCGCCGGCGCTCTTGCCGGGCGTCACGCTCACATATTTGTTCCGGAAAAGACCGTAGTCTCCGATAAACTTTTCCAGCATGCGGATATAGGCGCTCATCGCATCGGAACCGCCGCGTCCGGTGTCCTCCTTGGTGGCGAGCAGCGCGCGCCCCAGCTCTTCATACAGCCGGATCAGATGCACCGATTTTTTGTGCTGCCAGGGGCAGCCCGCCACACGCCGGCCCGCATCGGCCACGACGAAGTATTTCAGCGCCGTGGGGATCTTTTTCGGAAAATCCTCCCCGGCGCCCACGGCGCTGCGCAGCGCGGCGCGGTTCTCCCAGCTGACAGGGTAGGACAGTTCCCGGCGGATGAACTCCGCCTCTCCGGGAGTGAGCACCTCATCGGCAAAAGCCAAATACACGCAGTAACGGACCAGATCCGTTTTCAGAAGGGAGCGCAGACCGACGCTCCCCGCATCCGAAACACCGGCTGCGGCGATCCGATCGCACATCCTGTAGCATTCTTTGATACTGTCCTGCAGAGACATCGCCTCTCCTTTGGCATCGTGGATTCGTAAAGACTTCCCTTATCCGGCCAGCGAGATCAGATAGGGGATCAGATAGGAAATGACACACATGATCGCCGTGGCCACCAGCAGTCCCAGATACACGGCAGGCAGCGCCTTGCGGAAGCGTATCCCCAGGAGCGCGGCAATCAGCGACCCGGTCCACGCGCCCGTGCCCGGCAGGGGGATGCCCACGAACAGCACCAATCCCCAGAACTCGTATTTCTGGATCTTCTCGCTCTTGCCGAGCGAACGCTGCTCCATTTTTTCCACCATGGGGCGAAACAGCTTCGTGGTCTTCATCCAGTTGAAAAGGGGCGTGATGAACAGCAGGATCAGCGGCACGGGGATCATATTCCCGAGCAGGCACCAGAGCACGCCCTCCCATACGGGCATCCTCAGGAGCGCCGCCGCAATCAGTCCGCCGCGCAGTTCGATCAGCGGGACCATGGATACGAGGAAAACGATCAGGGAAGGGGGCAGCCCCTGCAGCCAGGCCATCAGCGTATTCAGTAAACTCTCCATGCGGTTCCTCCGGTTGCGGATAAAAGAAAAGGCGCGGCCGCGCAAGGCCACACCTCTATACAGGGGCAGTAAGAGTCGAACTCACATCGATGGTTTTGGAGACCACTGTTCTGCCATTGAACTATGCCCCTACGCGTTTCCGCCTCATCGTTATATCACAGGCCTTCCGGGGTGTCAAGAAGAATTTTCCGTCTCTTTTGACTGTTTTTGCGTTTTCCGCACGCTTTCGCCGGCCTGTCCTGCGCCGGCGGCTCCCCCTCGGAAATATTTTTTCTAATTTAAGAAAAAACTGGTTTTCACTGCAGCATTTTGCGGTTATAATCTGTATTACAGACAGAAACGGTTTTACGGATCGCCGACCGGCGGTCTCTTTTCCCGAATCCCAAGGAGGCCTTGTATGAAACGTTCTGTCCTGAAAACGGCTGCTGCTCTCTTCGCCGCCGTCCTGATGCTTCTGACTGCCTGCGCCCCGGCTTTCACCCCGCCCAGTTTTCCGGCGAAGGACCCCGAGGCCTATGATCCCGCCGATGTGATCGAAGTGCCGGCCGGCATCCGCGATCTGGCCGAAGGCCTGACAGCCGGCCGGACAGATCGCCGCGCGGTGGATAACAACTTCCGCCTTGCCCATCTGAATTTCTCGCTCCAGCTGGCGCTTTCCCAGTGCGCCGGTAAAAAGGAAAACATGCTGGTCTCTCCGCTTTCCGTCATGACGGCGCTGGCCATGGCTGCGAACGGCGCGGACCGCGAGACCCTCGCTCAGATGGAACAGGTGCTGGGCTTCGGGATGCCCATCGCCTCCCTGAACGAATATCTCGGCACATATCTGAAGGAACTGCCGAACAGCGATACGGCGCGCTTCACCGTGGCCAATTCCCTCTGGGTCCGCGAAACGGAAGTGAAAAAAGTGTTCCGCGGCTTCCTGCAGAACACCGCCGACTATTACGACGCTGCCTTCTATACGGCCCCGTTCGATACGGCCACCGTGAATGCGATCAACGCCTGGGTCTCGGAAAAAACGGACCGGATGATCCCCCGTCTGATCGACGAGCTGGATGAGAAAATGATCCTGATGATTCTCAACGCCATCGTCTTCGATGCGGAGTGGGGCACGGCGTACAGCGGGAGTTTCGACAAGACCTTCCACGGCGCCGCGGGCGATACGACCGTCAAAATGATGCGCAGTATGGAAGCGAAGTATCTGGAGACTTCCTTCGCGACCGGCTTCATCAAACCCTACAGCGGCGGCTATTCTTTCGTGGCTCTGCTCCCGAACAGAGGACAGACCCCGGAAAGCGTTCTGAAGGCCTTTACGCCCGAAACGCTCGGGGAACTGCTGAAAAAGCCGGCCTCTGCGGACGTCACCGCCGAACTGCCTCAATTCAGCTATGACTACACCGCCACGCTCAATGAGCCTCTGCAGAACATGGGCATGCCGCTGGCCTTCGATAAGGACAACGCGGACTTTTCCCGCATGTTCCTTCTGGATGAATACAATGTGTACATCAGTTATGTGATCCATAAGACCCACATCGAGGTGGACGAAAACGGGACCAAAGCCGCCGCTGTCACCGGCATCGGGATCGCTGTCGCTACCGGCATTGATGAGAGGCCCCGGCATACGGTAATCCTCGACCGGCCTTTCGTGTATATGATCATCGACAACCAAAACTCCCTGCCGATCTTTATCGGTACGATCCAGGATCTGAGCAACTGACCCCGGAGCACCGCTCCGGCCCGGCCGGCCCGGCGGCAGACCCGCCCAGCCGGCACACCGATCACTCTTCAGGAGGTATCCTTCCATGAAACCGACCCGCCCCACCCGGCTGCTTTCCCTGACGGCGCTTCTGCTCGCCGTCGTCCTTCTGATCTCTGCCTGCGGTCCCGCGCTGCCTTCGGGGCCGTCCGGCGCCCCGGAAACGGAGCCTTCCGCCGCTCTTCCCGGGATCCCGTCCTCTGCGCCTGCCCAGGCTGTGCCGACGTCCGCAGAGCCGCCCGCGCCGAGCGCTGCCCCCACGGAGCCTGCCGTGGTGAACGTCGACGCGGTGCGTGACCTCATGGAGGGGATCACCGCCCGGGCCGCGAAGATCCGCCCTGCCGACGAGACGTTCCGCCAATCCCAGCTCAGCTTTGCGCTGGAACTGGCCCGCGCGCAGGCGGGGGGCCGCGGCAACCTGCTGATCTCCCCGCTCTCCGTGATGACGGCGCTGGCCATGACGGCCAACGGCGCGGCGGGAGAAAACCTCCGGCAGATGGAGCAGGTCCTCGGCAGCGGCATGCCCATCGCCCAGCTGAACGAATACCTGAGCACCTATCTGAACGGGCTCCCCAGCGCGCCGAATGCGCGCTTTACCTTCGCGGACTCCGTATGGCTGCGCAGCGATATCACCGCCTCGGTCGTTCCGGAGTTCCTGCAGACCAACGCCGACTACTACGATGCGGCGGTCTATGCCGCCCCGTTCACCCCCGAGACGGTGGCCCGGATCAATGACTGGGTGTCGGAAAAGACCGATAAGATGATCCCGAAGCTGGTGGACCAGCTCGGACGGGACACGGTCATGGTCCTTCTGAATGCGCTCGTCTTTGATGCCCGCTGGGCGTCTCCGTATGAAGACAGCACCGTTTCCAAGGGCAGTTTCCGCACTGTCACGGGTCTTCGCCCTGCCGAATTCATGACCAGTACGGAACCGTTTTATCTGCAGGCAGCCGGCGCCACCGGTTTCCTCAAGACCTATGAAGGCGGCACGTACGCGTTCGCCGGCCTGCTGCCTGCCGAAGGTCAGTCGCCGGAAGAACTGCTGAAGGAACTCACCGCTCAGGAACTCGGCCGGGCGCTCGCCTCTCCCGAAAGAGCCGCCGTCCGGGTCAGACTGCCCAAGTTCAGCTATGACTGGGAAGGGGAACTGAGCCCGTCCCTGCAGACCATGGGCATGCCGGCCGCCTTCTCGGCAGGCGCCGATTTCTCCCGCATGCTGCCCGGAGCCTACATCTCCCAGGTCATCCACAAGACACGCATCGAGGTCACGCAGGACGGCACCCGTGCGGCCGCGGTGACAGCGGTCATCGTCGACCGCTCCGTTTCCGTCCCGCCCGCCATCCAATACACCGTGACACTGGACCGTCCGTTCGTCTATATGATCATCGACATGCAGACCCGCCTGCCTGTTTTCCTCGGTATCGTCAACGATATCGCTTCATAAAAACCCGTACCGGAGGTGATCCCCATGATGAAACGATCCGCGCTGCGCGCGACGGCCGTTCTCCTCTCTGTCTCTCTGCTGCTCCTCTCTGCCTGTGCCGGCCTGCCCGGCCCCGGCGAGTCCCGGGAAGTCCTTGTCGGCAGCTCCCGTGACCTGATGGAAGGCATCACAGCCACCCCCGCCCAGGGACTCGCCCCCGATGAGACGTTCCGCCTGTCCCAGCTGAACTTTGCGCTCGCGCTGGCCAGAGAAACTGCCGTCAAGGATAAAAACCTTCTCCTCTCGCCCTTCTCCGTCATGATCGCGCTGGCCATGACCCAGAACGGCGCCCGCGGCACGACGCTCTCCCAGATGGAACAGGTCCTCGGCAGCGGGATCCCGGCCGCTCAGATGAACCGCTATCTGTATGCCTGGATCTCTTCGCTCCCCGATTCAGAGGATGCCCGCCTGCAACTGGCCGATTCCCTCTGGATCAAAGAGAGCTCCGCGGCTTCGGTGGTGCCCTCGTTCCTGCAGACCAATGCCGACTGGTACGGTGCCGACGCCTACACGGCTCCTTTCGACGAAGGGACGCTGGCGGATATCAACAGCTGGGTGGCCAGCCGGACAGAAGGCATGATCCCCAAACTGATGGACCGGCTGTCTCCGGATACCGAGATGATCCTGCTCAACGCGCTGGCCTTCGACGCGCTGTGGCGCGTTCCGTATACGGACGCTCTGGTAAGGACGCGTGATTTCCGCAATGCCTCCGGCAAGACGGTACAGTCTGCGATGATGCACAGCACGGAGTCGTCCTATCTTGAAGGCAAAGGAGCGACCGGCTTCCTCAAATACTATGCCGATGCCCGCTACGCCTTCGCCGCCGTCCTTCCCGACAAAGGTGTCTCTCCCGCCGACTATCTGGCCTCCCTGACGGCTTCCGATCTCGACAGGCTCCTCTCTTCGCCGGTCTCCGAGCCGGTTTCCGCCGTCCTGCCGCAGTTTTCCTATTCCTATGAGGAACATCTGCCGGAAGCCCTTCAGCGCATGGGCATGACGCAGGCGTTCTCCGGGAGCGCGGACTTTTCCGGCATGCTTCCGGGAGCTTTCATCTCCGACGTCCTGCACAAGACCTTCATCGAGGTCACGCAGGCCGGGACACGCGCCGCCGCAGTCACCGCAGTCGAAATGACCAAAGGAGCCGCCCCTGCCGCCCAGAAGGAGGTCGTCCTCGACCGTCCGTTCCTGTATATGATCGTGGACACCGAGTACCGTCTGCCGATCTTCATCGGCATCGTCAACGAGCTTCCGTGAGCGGAGCCCCTGCGGCGCTTCACGGCCGGCCGCACGGCGCAGGCTTTCGCGAGCGGCAGCAGCAAAGCTCCCATCTCCGCCTCAAGCGCAACTGACGCCAGACAAAAAGAGGATCTCGTTTTTAGGCGGGATCCTCTTTTTGCTGTCAAAAGACCGCCGCCCGGATCCCTCCGGACGGCGGTCCTCCTCTTTTGGGGACAGACGCCCCGCTGTCTCGCCTTCTCCCCTGCCGGGGTTCAGGCGTCCCGCTGTTGCGCTCATCTCCTCTTCCGGGGGCCCGCGCAGCAGCGCCTTCGCTCTTTTCCGCTCTTACGCGTTCTGCTTTCTGGCTTTCTTTTCTTTCAGCTCGCTGACGACGAACATCGCCACGCTTCCGGCCGCAGCCACGGCCGTCACCGCGATGAACAGGGCCGTCACGATCTCCCACCAGGTGACGAAGCGCTCGATCCGCGTGTTCAGCGAGATGCCGTTCATCGCGGACGAGAAGTTGACCGTCACATACAGCATGCGCTTGGTCGCCTCGCGCACCCGCTGGTTGAAGGTCGGGCTGTAGGACCACTGATCGATGGTGTTCTCGTTGCCGGACTTCAGGAAGCAGGTCGTACCGTTCATAAAGCCGTCGTCCAGTTCCATCAGGCCGCCGCCGTTCGACTCGGCCATATCGGTGATCGCATAGCCGTCCCAGGCCCATTCATCTCGCAGGATCACGAACATCAGGTCGCTCGAGGCGCTCGTCCACAGGCAGCCGGCGCGGTTGAACGAAGTCATGATCGCGTGCGCGCCGCCGTAGATGCTGTCCGCCTTCGCGCTGCCGTCCGCGTTCGTCTCCATCGGGCTGCAGCTCATCTCCCACGGCAGCAGGTAGATCTCGCGGACCGCCTGCTCCGTGCACCAGATGCCGATGCCGTTGCGGTTGCTCTCCTCATCGTTGAGGATCCAGTGCTTCACGTGCGCGACCACGCCCTGCGCCTGCATGGCTTTGATCTCTTCCACCGAAGCTACGCCGGAAAGGTACGGGTCTTCCGAGAAATACTCGCTGGCGCGGCCGCCGAAGGCGGCGCGGTGCATGTTCAGGCCGGGCGCGTACAGGCCGTTCAGGTTGTTGTTGTCGACCGCGCCCTTGTCCGCATTGCTGCGGGCGTCGGCCGCGAAGCCTTCGCCGACCTTCGCGTACAGTTCCTTGTTGAACGTGGAAGCGATGATGCCCTCGCAGCTCATGGAGGAATACGCGAACGGGGAATGGCTCACGCCGTAAGGGCCGTCGTCTTCATCCGTATAGGGCTTGACGATGCTCTCGATGCCGGTGGTGTAGCCGAAGCAGTCGGTCAGGTAGCGGCTGATCTCCGCGTAGGTCAGTTGGTTCAGCAGCTTGTCCCAGTCGGGATCGTCGTAGGACTTGCCGCGCAGCTGCAGCAGCGTCAGGCCGTTGTTTTCGCCGTAGGCCGGCATGAAAGCGTCCTCATCTTCGATGATGGGCTTGTTCGGCGTGATATCGTACTTCAGTTCGCCGTCTTTGGTCATGACCAGGTTGGTCTTCTCCTTCGGGAAGGTGCCGGCCCAGTCGGTACGGGACACGTAGGTCACCTTGCCGTCGGCGGAAGCCGCGTTGGTCACGCCGTCATAGCGGTTGGGATCCATGAAATCCAGACGGTTGGTGATGGTCTCGCCGGTCTGCGCGGTCTTGGAGAAGATCTCTTTGTCCAGCGCGTCCGCATGGAAGGCCACGGCGGCCAGGGCCGCGTTGCCGCGCGCGTCCATGTTGGAGCGGGTGACCGTCGGGTCGCCCTGCTGCAGACGGGCCGCCAGGATGTTGTTGACCGCGTCATGGGCGTCTTTGGCGGCGGTGAGGTAGTAATCGCCGGCATCCAGGATGTAGGTCTTCGCGTTCTTCGCATCGTAGGCGCGCAGCATCTCCTTCTGCACCGTGATCGTCAGGGTCTCGGAGGCTCCGGGAGCCAGGATCTGCGTCTTCTCAAAGCCGGCCAGCGCGACCGCGGACTTCTCGATCCCGAAGATCTGGTCGTACTCGGTATAGGGCTGCTGCAGGTAGATCTGCACCGCTTCCTTGCCGGCCGTCCCGCCCGTGTTGGTGACGCGCACGCTCACCTCGAAGTTGCCGTCGGCCTTCGTCTTCACGCTGAAGTTCGAATACTCGAAGGTCGTGTACGAAAGCCCGAAGCCGAAGGGATAGGCCACCTCGGCCGCGTAGTTGTAATTCCCGGCGTTTCCGCGCTGCGTGACGTAGTCCTCGTAGCGGGTCTCAAAGTAGCGGTAGCCCACGTAGATGTTCTCCACGTAGACGCCGTAGTTGCGCTGGGCCGGGTTCAGGCCGAACTCCTCGGCGTTGCCGAACACGGACGAGAAGCCCTCGTTGATCTTCCAGTAGGCGTTCGCGGGCGCCGCGAAGTTGTTCTTCAGGAAGGTGTCGGACAGGCGGCCGCTCGGGTTGACCTCGCCCTTCAGGGCTTTGGCCACGGAGTAGGTGCCGTTGCCGCCGGGGTTGCCGATCCAGAGGGCGGCGTCGATGGCCAGCGTCTCGTCGAAGAGGAAGTCGCACTGCACGGTCAGGGCCGAGTTGATGAGCACGATGATCTTTTTGATCTTGCCTTCGCTCTTCTTCTGGGCCAGGGCCGCGATCACGGAGCGCTCGGCCTCGGTGATGGACAGATAGCTCCCGTCGATGCCGTCGCTGGCGGTGTAGCCCAGGTCGCTGCCTTCGCCGCTGATACGCGTGAAGACCACGATGGCCACGTCGGTCGCGTCGATGGAATCACGCACGTCCGAGGGGTAGGCCGTCCAGGCCTTTTCGTTGGTGCGGGAGCGGCCGTTGGCGCTTTCGCGTCCGGTCTTTCCGTCGCCGGTGGCATAATAGTTGAAGAGGGTCTCGTTGACGCTGAAGCCGCTGTCCAGCAGGGCCTTGCGCAGATCCGTCTTTTCGATGGCGGGGCTCGCGCCGGGGCCGTGCGTCGCAAACAGCATGGCGGCCGAACCGCTCAGGACCAGCGAGACACTGCGTTCGCCGGCGGCCAGCGGCAGAGCAGATTCCTCATTCTTCAAAAGGACCATGCCCTCGTCTTCCACCGCGATGTTGATGGCTTTGTAATACTCTTCGATGTTCGAAGCGTTCTTGAGCTGCGGGAAGTACTGATAGTCCTTCGGATCGTCGTTTTCCGCGTACACGATGCGGCTCGTCTGCAGACCGAAGGTCTCGTTCAGCAGGCCCGCCTTGGCGTGGGCAATGTCCGAAACGACGATCGCCAGGACCAGAAGGCAGGCAAATACGATGGAGAGGGTCTCCCAGCGTTTCTTTTTGAACATCTTACTTCGCCTCCTTCCTGTAGTAGGCTCCCTTGGCCAGGCCGGTCACGAGGAAGCCGAAGATCACGGCCCCCAGCGCCAGACCGGTGATGAGGAAATACTGCTGCAGCACCGCCGGCTCCACCGGGTCGGTCGCGATGATCCAGTTGGACCAGAAGTTGATCTCGGTGATCGCCAGTTCCAGGAAGCCGTACAGCAGCATCACGGCGCCGCCGTAGGCCAGGAAACGGATCCCCGTAAACGCGTAGGCCAGAAGCAGCGCGATGCCCGCGATCAGGCCGATCAGCACGGCCTGGGACAGCATCTGCGAGTTGTACTGGGTC
>JAGDDE010000055.1 GCA_017958185.1 Lachnospiraceae bacterium
GCCGGCAAAGAGATCCGCCTGGTCATCGATCTGGAAGAACTCGGCATGACCGGCGCCGATCTGGTCGTGCTGGCGGGCGACTACGCGGGCAATGAACGCGCTATCCTGCTCAGCCACGGCGACAAGCTGAAGGTCCGCACCTATGCCTACGTGCTGACCGATACGATCGAAGACGGCGGCGAATATATCATCGCCAACAGCATCACCCCCGGCCGCGCCGCCGCCTTGGCTTCTCAGGGAACGGATGCCTTCACCGCTTCGCGCAACGTCACGGTGAAGTTCGATGAGACCTACGGGATCCATATCCCGGTCGAAAGCGCCGACGATTCCTTCGTCTGGGGCGCGATCGCCACTCCGTACGGAGCCGCCCTCTACAATCTGGACGACTACGGCTTTTTGGGCTATGTGCAACTGGAGTATCCTTATGTCGACTGGTCGGATCCCGGCTATGCCGATTTCTTCGGCTATGACGCGGAAAACCATGCCCTGATCAACACGGCCGTATCCAGTGAAGATGCGAAGTATTATGTGGCGTATTCCCAGGGCTACTACCTGTACACGATGACGCCCGGCCTCGTCGGCCTCTATGAGAAGAAAGCCTTTGAACAGGAGATGACGCTGGAAGAGCTCATGAGCGTGAGCGTGACGCCGGAGGAAGGCCTGCTGCCGGTAGGAGAGGAGCTCCAGCTCACGGCCGAGGTGACGCCTGCCTATCTGGACGATCTGACGGTCAGCTGGTCCTCGTCCGATCCCGACGTGGCGACGGTCAGCGCGGACGGCGTGGTCAAGGCGTTGTCCCCCGGCACGGTGACGATCACCGCGGCTTCCCATGAGAATCCGTCTGTGAAGGGCGAAGCGGTCATCCGCGTGGAAGCGAGCAAGTCTCTGGACGTGATCCTGTACGGCAATATCGAGACTGCAGAAGGCCCGCAGTTCGCGGCGATCGATTTCGGTGTCCGCCTGACCGGCAAGGTCGGCGATGCCGCGAAGACGCTCCTGGGCGGCGGGCGCGCCGGAAACTATCTCTACGGCGTTACCGTGGACGAATCCTATGAACGCTACGATCTGACCGACGAATTCAAAGCCACGGCGATCGTCGAAAGCCTGAACATGGCCTATGCCGTGGCCGACGCGGCCGCGTTCCCGGCCATGGTGCTTCAGGAAGAGGTCGAAAACGACGATTCGGACGCTCCGATCTTCCCGCTGGAGTTTGACAGCGTCTCTGTGCTGCCGAACAAAGAGTGGTTTGCCCTGTGGCAGGGCGACGATCTCTGGTACTTCCCGACGCAGGAACTGTATGGATTCAACCTGGTGGCGCTCGCCTATGCGGGCAATCTCGACAACAACCTCTTCTACTACGGTCTGGGCGATGACGAGCATCTGTATCTGTTGATCATGCTGCCGGGCATCTATGAGGATGAGGATACCGGTGAAAAGTACGCTGACGTGGATCTCATGCCGATCGATCTGGGCGTCGTTCCCGGACTGTCGATCGACGAAGCCTCCTTCGCCTACTCTCTGTCTTACATTTACGAACAGACCGGCGAAGAAGATCTGATCCTGGCGGACAACACCAATCAGACTTTCTGGAAGATCAACGTCGGCGAAAATGAAGAAGAGGAAACGGTCCTGACACTGGAATTCCTGTGGAAGGCCGAAGAACTGCTCAGCGTCTCCGCCCTGTTCAACAACTATTGGGATGCCGAGACTTCGCTGAAGGCGGCTCCTTCGCCGATGATCAAGGCCCTGAGCGCAAAACCGGCTGCCGGGACCGTCCGTGCACAGAAGGCGCAGCTCCCGGCCTATCCGCAGAGCGCGCTGACTGCCGGGCGTCCGATCAACCCTCATGCCGATGAGATCCGCCGGGCGCAGGTCCTGGTCGAAGCTCCGGCCGCCGGCGCCGCCAGAGTCATCGCGCCGGAAGAAGCGGGCACGCTGAGCATCGTTCCGGATGTTCAGGAGCTCGTCGGGTTCGTCACGGTGAGCCTGACGGAGACCGAAAAGACGGCCAACGGGTTCATCGAGATCGAATACGATCCGAATGAGATCGATTTCCTGGGCATTTTCACCGGTGAAGACGCCCCGTACTATTCCGTTAACCTGATCGAAGGCGAAAACGGCAACGTGGTCCGCTTCGCGTTCGCGTCGCTCACGGCCCTGGAAGAAGAAACGGCGGTGGCCATGGCGGTCTTCCAGCCGCACTGCGAAGATGCCGAACTGACCTTCCGCGTCCTGGAGCGCGGCGCCGATACGGCCGTGGAGGAAACGGAGACGGCGCAGACGCCCGGCACCGGCCACGACTGGGAGGAGCCTTCCTACGAATGGAACGAGGATCATACGGAGATGACCGCCACGCGCATCTGCAGGAACGATCCGGAACACAAAGAGACCGAGGTCGTAAAGAGCACGGCGGAAGTCACCGTAGACCCGACCTGTGAAGGAACGGGCGTGAGAGTGTACACCGCCCTGTTCGAAAACGAAGCATTCGAGACGCAGACCTTCGAAGAGGAGATCGAAGCGCTCGGCCACGACTGGGATGAGCCGGACTACGAGTGGAACGAAGATCATACGGAGATGACCGCCACGCGCATCTGCAAGAACGATCCGGAGCACAGGGAGACCGAGAAAGTACAGGCTGAAAAGACCACGGTCGATCCGACCTGCACGGAAGACGGCAAAAACACCTACACCGCCGTGTTCGAAAACGAAGGCTTTGAGACCCAGGTCTACGAGGAAGTGATCGCGGCCATCGGCCATGATTGGGACGAAGGCACGGTCACGAAGGAGCCCGGGCCTGCCGAAAACGGGATCCTGCATCACGTCTGCAGGAACGATGCCTCCCACACCTTTGACGAAGAGATCCCTGCGACCGGCGTGGTGGATCCGCCGGAGACCGGCGAAGACGACAGCCTGAGCCTGTGGGCGCTGGTGCTGGCAGCGGCGCTGACCGCGCTCGGCCTGCAGACATACGTGGTCAGGAAATTCGAACTGGGCGAAAACGACCGCTAAAGAAGGGCCTCGGCGAAGGCCCGGCGGGACCGGTCCGTGAAAACAAACAAAGGGCGGAGCGCTCCGCCCGCACAAAAAAGCAGCCGCGAGGGGAAACCTTCGCGGCTGCTGCCGTATTATGTCCGGAGATAGGGAGCGGTGAAACGTATGGCGGCCCTTTTCCGGTGTTTATTTCAGCCGGCGGGCCTCGGTGTAGTAACGCTTGTCGCGGGCATGGCCCATGGAGAAGGTCTTGCGCGGCAGCACGCCGTCCGCCATCACGGTGCCGAACAGTTCGTCTTTGCGCATGGGCGGCAGCAGGAAGCCGCAGCAGCCGGGCGCGGCGGCCAGCCGCAGGGCGGCATCGTCGTCGTGGATGTAGTCGACAGTGCCGGCATGGCTGCGCAAAAAGCCGTCCAGGAAGGCCTGCAGGGTGCCTACGGCCAGCCGCCGGGGCGCCTGCGGGATCACCAGCGTTTCCTGCCGGTCTCCGTACAGGAAACGCAGCGTCTGCGCTTCTTCCCGGTTGGACAGGGGGAGCAGCTCGGGCGTGAGACGGGCGCCCGGCCAGGCGGAGAGCAGTGCGCTTCGCATTTCGGCCGGATCGACTCCGAACAGAACGCGGTGGATGGGTTCGAAATCCAGCGCCTCGTCGTGATTGTTCACGACTTCCGCGAGGGCAAAACGGGAAGGCAGGCGCAGGGCCTCCTCGCGGGAGAGGCCTTCCTTCTGCTGTTCGTAGCAGCGCTTGGCCGTGGCCAGCGAGTGGTTGCCGTCCCCGACCGCAAAGAGCAGCGGTGCGGCGCCGGGCAGGCGGTAGCGCTCTGCCTGGCGTTTCGGCGCGCAGAGCGCGGCCAGACCGGACCGGACCCGCTGCTGCTGCGCGCGGGAGAGCAGAAAGCCGCGCAGATGCCCGCCGCCCTGCATCAGTTCGAAATCATAGACCTTCCGCATGCCGGCGGTCTCCTCCGCCAGCGGCTCGATGACCCGGCGGCGTTCGTCGTCGATCAGCAGCATGATGTGCGGAAGCTCCAGCGGGGCATCCCGGCGCACGCGCACCCGCGGAGGGATGCGTTCCAGCACGGTGCCCTCGGTGGCGCGGATCAGCGCGCTGCTGCCGGGCAGAAAGTCATATTCCTCCAGATCGACCGCTCCGACGAGCCCCCGGCGGATGCGTCCGTCGGACTGAGTGCGTTCGGTATAGATCATTGCCGAAGGATAAACGGTGAACAGATCCCGGTCCAGATAGTCCTGCATGGCGGCGTTGATGTCCCGGATGCGCGTTTCCACATCCGGAGCGTTCAGATAGACCTCCGGCAGGATCAGGCGCAGCGCCGAGGGCGCATCGCCGGCCAGACGGCTGCATTCCTCCCAGTACTCCGGCTCGGAGGTGAACTGGTCGCAGGCCACGACGGACCAGCGGGTCATGTCGCAGCCGCGGGGCAGCAGGATATCGGCAGGGAAAAAACCGGTGCGGCAGGGGCGCATAAGCCCTCCTTTCATAAAAGAACGGGACGACCCCGGCCGTCCCGCTGATCCTCAGGCGTTCTTTGCTTCGTATTCCTTCAGGAAGGAGACGAGCGCCTCGACGCCTTCTTTGGGCATCGCGTTGAAGATGGAAGCCCGCAGCCCGCCCACGCTCCGGTGGCCCTTCAGGTTGTCGAAGCCGGCGGCCACGGTCGCCTTGACCACGGCGGCGTCCTGCTCGGCCGAGGGGGTCACGAACGGAACGTTCATGAGGGAGCGATCCTTCTTTTCCACGGTGCTGCGGAAGAAGCTGCTCTGATCCAGGAAGTCATACAGAAGCGCGGCCTTTTCGCGGTTGCGGCGGTCCATCTCCTCCAGTCCGCCGATGGAAAGCAGATACTCGAACACCTTGCCGCAGCAGTAGATGGACCAGCAGTTCGGCGTGTTGTACATGGAGTCGTTGTCCGCGTGGACCTTGTAGCTGAGATAGGTGGGAGCCCAGGCAGGCAGGTCGTCGCGCAGGAGGTCTTCGCGGATGATCACGATCGTCATGCCGGCCGGACCGACGTTCTTCTGCACACCGGCCCAGATGAGGCCGTAATCCGCCACGTTGACGGGGCGGGAGAGGAACATGGAAGACTGATCGGAGACCAGGATCTTGCCTTTGGTGTCCGGCAGTTTGAACATGGTATTGCCGTGGATGGTCTCATTTTCGCAGATGTAGACGTAGTCCGCCTCCTCGGGGATATCGAGGTCGGAGCAGTCGGGCACATAACTGAAGTTTTTATCCTTGGAGGAGGCGACGACGACGGCTTTGCCGTATTTCTTCGCCTCGGCGATGGCTTTTTTGGACCAGGTGCCGGTCTCGATGAACGCGGCCGTGCCGTTTTTCATGAGGTTGATAGGCACCATCGCAAACTGCAGCGTGCCGCCGCCCTGGATGAAGAGCACCTTATAGTTGTCCGGAATGCCCATGAGCTTGCGCAGATCGGCCACGGTCTTGTCATAAATGCGGAGGAAGGTCTTGGAGCGGTGGCTCATTTCCATAACGCTCATGCCGCTGTTATTGCAGTTGAGGAGTTCATTCTGGATCTTTTCCAGTACAGGTTCCGGCATCATGGCCGGACCGGCCGAGAAGTTGTAGACGCGTCCGTAATTCATGCTTGCTCCTTCCTTGGGTCCCTGATTGCGGTTTTCCGGAGCGGGACCGCTCCCAGTATACATGATTTGCACACGAAAAGATAGTTTTATTTTCGAAAACTTTCATGAACGGGCTCCGACGGTCCCCTGAATCTGCCCGCGCGCCATGCTCATAGCCTAAGTATCCCGGGAGAGATGCCATATCATGATTTTTTTGAAACCAGTGCATCCCGAGGAGGACAAAGCATATGGCCCAAATCAGTATTACACTGAATCAGGAAGAAATCCTACGGGATGTCTGGACCGTCCGGGAACGTCCTCTTACCGAGGAACACACGTTTCTCATGGTCGATAATATGTATTTCCATGTTGCTTGTCTACGGAAAGTGAGCAGGATTTTTTTAAACGTTTCCCCTCACATCTAACTATTTCTTTTATGTATTGTAAAATAAGAACGTGATTTCAGATTAATCGTACATTGGAAGGAGAGAATAATGAACGACACCATGGGACGAATAATGAAAGGAGAAATCGCTATGAAATAAACCGCGTGTGGTGGCTCGTAGGGGTCAGCGGCCTTGCCGTGGTACTTCTGACCGTATTGTTGGTAGCAGTGGGAGCAATGCCCCCGCTCCCTCAGGACGAATTGACTCAGGTAGAAACGACATTAGAAGAGAATGTCGAAAACCACGTAAGAATCGTGGAGGGATCCGTGTTTGCTCCGGACAGTGAGTGTCATTGGACAGACAGTGATTGTTTTAAGCTGTTTGTTGATCTTGAATTGTATGACACCGCAAGACAATACGCAGGGACGAAGCGCGAATGGGCCATACTGGAGGAAAAAGGAGCACGGCAGAAGAAAGTGGTCCTGCAGCAGTTCAACGATTTGCCGGAGGAAAAACAGACAGCGATCCGGAATGCCTGGACGGTACTGGAAAACACGGCTTTGCATCAGCAGACCGGTACGGATAGGGAACCCTTCCAAGCATATGTCCTTTATTTAGGGTCCTTCGGAGATGACTGTCAGATCTTCTCGGATGATTGGTCCCAAAACTGGCCCAGAGTAACCTGTGATTCAATGGACCATTACACGATCACAGGCGTTTCAGACCTCTTTGTTCCCTGCCATGAAACGTATTTCTGTGTATATAGACAGGACGAGTGGATGGGACTGAATATTGCTTATGAGAGAGGCTATCTGACCCTTAATGATCTTCGCGAGCTGATCAGTGTCAGAACGGTCGCGGGTTCCGTGTCGAGGTTTAACAGAGAATAAAGGGTTTATTCCTGCAGTTTCGTCTGTCATACTGAGACAGCAGGTGCTTTGTCGATCATGCGGGCAGAGCTTTATCAGCCTTTGCAGGCTGACGATCCCAGAGGGAGGCATCACTTAACGAAGCGGCTCCCTCTGGTTTTTTCTGTCAGGGGGAATTGACAAAGCGGCCCGGCTGCGGTATCCTGTAGAAGGATTTCCCTTCGGGGATGACCGTACGATCATGGAAAGAGGGAGGAGCAGAAATGGACGCAGGCAGCAGTGGCAGCCCATCAGGCCGAAGTAGCAGGTCAGTGCTGCGGCATCTTTGCGCATGCTCTGACTGATCTTTGGCCTGTCATTTGGCATCTGATTTCTGAAACAAGAGGAGGGCTGAAATGGCAGAGCATAAGAAGTTTTCCATGGCGGATACGATGACCCGCCTTCTGGACGAAAAGAAATACCGTTCTATCCGTGACGTTCTCGTCACGATGAATCCATCCGACATAGCCGTGATCATGGAAGAGATCGAAGAGGAGAGACTGCCTCTTCTTTTCCGCCTGCTTCCGAAAGAGCAGGCGGCCGAGACCTTCGTGGAGATGGACCCGGAGCTGCAGGAGCTGCTGATCCAGGGCTTTTCCGATACCGAACTGAAGGAAGTGCTGGATGAGCTTTACGTGGACGACGCGGTCGATATCGTGGAAGAGATGCCGGCCAACGTGGTCAAGAGGATCCTGGCCGCTGCCGCGCCGGAAATGCGCCGGGAGATCAACGAGATCCTGCGGTATCCGGAAAACTCCGCCGGCTCTCTGATGACCACGGAGTATGTTTCCCTGCGGCCCAACATGACCGTGGGGGAAGCCATCCTGCGGATCCGCCGCACCGGCGTCGACAAGGAGACGATCTATACCTGTTATGTTACCAAAGACCGGATGCTGCTGGGCCTGGTCACCGTCAAGGACCTGCTGCTGGCGCCGGACGATGAAATGCTCATCGAAGACATCATGGAGAAGAACGTCATTTCCGTGAACACCCTGACCGACCAGGAAGAGGTGGCGCGGATGCTCTCCAAATACAATTTCCTGGCTGTCCCGGTGGTGGATAACGACGGACGCATGGTCGGTATCGTAACCTTCGATGACGCCATGGACGTTCTGGAAGAAGAGGCCACCGAAGATATCGAGATCATGGGTGGTATGACGCCTTCGGAAAAGACCTACCTTCGGTCCACTCCCATCGATCTGTTCCTGCACCGTATCCCCTGGCTGCTGCTCCTGATGGTCTCTGCGACCTTTACCGGCATGATCATTTCCCATTTCGAGGACGCGCTGGCCGCGCAGGTGGTGCTGACCGCCTTCATCCCCATGCTGATGGACACCGGCGGTAATTCCGGCTCGCAGTCCTCCGTTACCATCATCCGTGCCCTGTCGCTGAACGAGCTTTCCATCGGAGATATCTGGTCAGTGATCTGGAAGGAGATCCGAACGGCCGTGCTCTGCGGAGCGGTGCTGGCCGTGGCCTGCTTCGGAAAGATCATGCTGGTGGACCATCTGCTCATGAACAACCCTGCCGTGACCTGGGTGATCGCGCTGGTCGTCTGTCTGGCGCTCGCCATCACCGTGCTGGTCGCCAAGGTGATCGGCTGCTCGCTGCCCATGCTCGCCAAGAGGCTGGGCTTTGATCCGGCGGTCATGGCCTCGCCTTTCATCACGACCCTCGTCGATGCCTGCTCGCTGCTGGTTTACTTCCGCATCGCGACGCTGCTGCTGCATATCTGAGAAGGGGTGCTCTGCATCTGAAAACCGCAAGACAGGCCGAAAAACGGCGCTTTCCTTCCGGAAGCGCCGTTTTTTCGTTTTCCGGTCCTTCCGGAAATGCTGGTTAGTATGTTTCCCGATCCTTGTGGGAGCGTTTTTTGATCCTGTGCCTGCGATCGAACGCAGCTTTCCGCCCGCCCTGCTACTGCTCGAACAGCTTCCGCAGCGGCAGCCGGTCCGTAAAGAGAAAGGTCCTGTCGAGCCAGTCGCTCACAGCGCCGATCAGCGGCCCGTTGACCAGCGCGCAGAGCACGGTGCCGAGCTTTACGCCCTCAAAATGCCACAGTCCGAAGAACAGGAAGGAGAGGAGTACGCCCAGCAGGCAGCTGACGATGTCATACACGGTTTTGACAGTGGGAATGGGAAGGGAAAAATGTCCGGCGGTCTCGCTGACGAAGAGCTCGTAGACTTCCGGAGCGATATAGGTGTGAAACAGAAGCGCCACGCCGATCGACCCCATCACCATGCCGAGCCCATAGAAGAGGATCCGGGCCCATAGCGCGGACATAGGCAGAGAGGTCGTGAGCCAGAGCGCTCCGTCAAGCAGAAAACCGTAAAAAACGGCTGTAACGAAGGAGAAGAGCCAGCTCTTTTTAAACCGCCGAACGATCAGGCAGAGGAGCAGAAGCAGCACGGCCTGGAAAATGTATTCCGACATGCCAAAGGAGTAGAAGGGCAGGAATTCGGAGATCTTCCGATGCAGCAGATACGCCGGAGCGACCACCATGGAAATGCCCAGGTCGGCGCGTTCCATGAAGGCAGTGCCGACTGCTACGAACAGCATGCCGAGAAGATAGGATAGTTCCGTGGAAAATGCAGGTTTTTGCTTCATGATCGCGGGGGGCAGCCGGAGTGGCTGCTGTTTTTGTCCGGGGGACCGGCGGCCGCCCTGCCGGCGCGGGGCACGGGGCCGCCGGTGAAAAGACAGGGAGGGCAGTTTCAGCCGCCGCGGCGCGGCGGAAGGGACTGCGGTCCATTGTAAGCGGGCGCTGCCGGAAAAGCAAGCGCAAAAACGGTCCGGGGCAGGAAAACGGGTGAAAATTTGGAATTTTCATGGAAAAATACTTGACACCCGGACAAAGCCTGCTATAATAGTCACCATAATTCCCATTTAACAGATAGGAATTAAGGTGTATAGCTGAGGAGGAAACATCATGAAAGTCAGCAGAACCATTACGGATCTGATCGGGAACACGCCCCTGCTGGAGCTCACCAAACTGGAGGCGGCCGACGCCCTTCAGGCAAAAGTCTACGCCAAACTGGAATACTTCAATCCGGCCGGCAGCGTCAAGGACCGCATCGCCAACGCGATGATCAGCGACGCGGAGGCAAAGGGACTGCTGGGTCCCGGCTCCGTGATCATCGAGCCGACCAGCGGCAATACCGGCATCGGCCTGGCGGCCGTTTCAGCCGCGCGCGGCTACCGCATCATCCTCACCATGCCGGAAACGATGAGCGTAGAGCGCCGGAATCTTTTGAAAGCCTATGGCGCGGAACTGGTACTGACGGACGGTTCCCGCGGCATGAAGGGCGCTATCGAGAAGGCGGAGGAGCTGGCGGCGCAGATCCCGGGCAGCTTTATTCCCGGACAGTTCGTCAATCCGGCCAATCCCGCTGTGCACCGCGCCACGACCGGCCCGGAGATCTGGGCCGATACGGACGGGACCGTGGATATCTTCGTGGCCGGCGTCGGGACGGGCGGCACGCTGACCGGCGTGGGCGAATTCCTGAAGGCGGTCAAGCCCTCGGTCAAAGTGGTAGCCGTGGAGCCGGCCACTTCGCCGGTGCTTTCCGAAGGTCATGCCGGCCCGCATAAGATCCAGGGCATCGGCGCAGGGTTCGTTCCGCAGACGCTGAACACCTCCGTGTATGACGAGATCATCACAGTGGAAA
>JAGDDE010000056.1 GCA_017958185.1 Lachnospiraceae bacterium
TCTGCGGCAGCGGCTGCCCATTCCCTTGCTTCGCGCAGGCTGAGGTTCTTTTCGCGGGCGATCCGGGCCAGAGCTTCATATTCAGTCTTGACGCGGGTGACGCCGTAACCGCGGGAGATCTTGCGCCGGATGGGGCCGAGGTCGGTAGATACGGTCTCTACGCTCCGGTCCAGTACGTAGCGCCTGGTCACGTTCTCGCGCACGCCGATGGTCGTGGTATGAGCGAAAAGGATCCTCAGGATCTTTTCGCGGTCCGCCGGTTTGCAGATGGTGCGGAGCAGGGTGCCGGGCCGCGATTTTTTCATGCCGATGGCCACGGTATACACCTCGTGCGCGCCGCCTTCAAAGAGACGTTCGCCGGCGTAGGCGATCTCTTCGGCGGTCATATCGTCCACGTTGCAGGACAGTTCCAGCATTTCTTCGGTAGGGTCGCTGTCCGTTTCGCCCCAGAAGACGCGCAGACAGTTGGCCTGCTCAAATTCCTTCGTGCCGATCCCGCAGCCGATGGCCCTGGTGCGCATGAGCGGCATGCTCCCGAAGCGGGTGGCAAAATGCCGAAGCAGCGCGGCGCCGGTCGGTGTGCAGAGTTCCCCGCGGACAGAGCCGCCGTAGACGGGGATGCCTTCCAGCAGACAGGCTGTCGCGGGGGCCGGTACCGGAAGGATCCCGTGGGCGCAGCGGACAGTGCCGCTGCCGACGTGGACGGGCGAAACGACGATCTGTTCCGGGGCCAGTTCCTTAAGCAGCAGGCAGACGGCGGTGATGTCCGCAACGGCGTCCAGCGCGCCGACTTCATGGAAATGGATCTCGGAGACAGGCACCCCGTGGACGCGGCTCTCGGCGCCTGCGATCAGCGCATAGACAGCCTTCACATCACGGCTTACGTCCTCCGGAAGGGCCAGAGAATCGATCAGAGCCGAGAGTTCGGACGGGCTGCGGTGCGTGTGATGATGCGGATGACCGTGGTCATGGCTGTGTCCGTGTTCGTGATCGTGGTCATGGCCGTGATCGTGGCTGTGCCCGTGTTCGTGATCATGGTCATGGTCATGCTCCGGGCCTTCTTCCTCTCCGAGGATGCTCACATGCATGTGCGTGCCGCGGATCCCGCAGGTGAAGCGTTCTTCCGGCGTAAAAACTACGCCGGGGATCGGGAGCCGGTTCAGGCGTGCCACGAAAGCCTCCCGGTCCGGGAGAAGTTCCAGCAGGGCAGCGGTCAGCATATCGCCGGCGGCGCCCATACTGCAGTCTATATATAACGTTTTCATGATTTGACCTCCATATGGTTGATCATGCCGGCCAGATACCCCGCGCCGAAGCCGTTGTCGATATTGACGACGCTGACGCCGCTGGCGCAGGAATTCAGCATGGAGAGCAGGGCGGACAGTCCTCCGAAAGAAGCGCCGTAGCCGACGCTGGTGGGGACCGCGATGACCGGGCAGTCCGCCAGACCGCCGATCACGCTGGCCAGCGCGCCTTCCATCCCCGCGATCGCAATGATCACGGAGGCGCTCATGATATCTTCCCGGTGCGCCAGCAGGCGGTGCAGTCCCGCCACGCCGACGTCATACGTGCGGATCACCTGATTGCCGAAAAACTCCGCCGTTCTGGCGGCTTCTTCGGCCACGGGAACGTCGCTGGTCCCGCCGGTGGCGACCAGGATCTTTCCGATTCCGTCCGGCCGGGGCAGGCTGCCGCAGACCGCGATCCGGCTGAGCAGATCGTAGGACAGTGCATGGGTCTGCTGAAGCAGCGCGGCGGACTCCGGAGCCAGCCGGGTGATCAGGACGCGCTCCTGTCCGTGGGCTTTCATGGAGTCCAGGATCCCGGCGATCTGTTCCGGCGTTTTGGAGGCGCCGTAAATGACCTCTCCGGCACCCTGGCGGATGCTGCGGTGCATATCGACCTTGGCATATCCCAGGTCGTCAAAGGGCTGGGTCTTCAGTTTGAGCAGGGCTTCCTCCACGGAGATCCGTCCGTCCCGGACGGCTTCCAGCAGGGTCTTTGTCTCTGTTTTCATAGCTTGCGCCTCTTTTCCGGCGCCCGGCAGGGGCGCAAACGGTAGTATTCTACGATCGGGAAGGAAGGATGCGCCGCAGCACGATCAGCAGGCCGGCCATCAGCGCCAGCGTGGCGGGCAGCGCCAGCACGGCGAGCGCATTGCCGCTGAAGTAGCAGATCAGTCCGGCGATGAGGTAACCGGCCGCGCTCACGCCCGCGGCCGTCATGGCGTAGGGCAGCTGCGTAGCCACATGGTTCATATGGTTGCACTGCGCGCCGGCCGAGGACATGATGGTGGTGTCAGAGATGGGCGAGCAGTGGTCGCCGCAGACCGATCCGGCCAGGCAGGCGGAAACGGAGAGGATCAGCATCTCCGAATCGATCGGGAAGATCGCGCAGACGATGGGGATCAGGATGGTGAATGTTCCCCAGCTGGTGCCGGTCGAGAAGGCCAGGAACACCGAGAAGAGGAAAATGATGAGCGGGATGAAGATCTGGACGGCGGAGGCCGAGGATTCCACGACGCCGTGGACGAAATCGGCGGCGCCCAGGAGCCCGGTCATGCCGGACAGGTTCCAGGAGAGGATCAGGATGATCATGGGCGCGCACATGGAACGGAAGCCCGCGGCGAAGCTTTCCATGAATTCCTTAAAGGTCACGACGCCCTGCGACAGATAGAGCCACATGGTGATCAGGACCGTGACCAGACTGCCCATGACGAGCGCCGAAGCGGAATCGGCCTCTTCAAAGGAACGCCAGAACGGCGTGCCGGAAAAGGCGCCGCCGGTGTAGGCCATGAACAGGATGCTGGTCACGATCAGGGTGGCCACCGGGATGACCAGGTACGAGACCTTCCCGTTTTTGGCTGTTTTGGCCGTGGTGCCTTCGGAGTAGGGGATATCGCCGGAAGTGAAGAGGTCGCCGCGCGCCGCGTTGTCTTCATGCAGTTTCATCTTGCCGAAGTCGAACTTCAGGACCGACAGCAGCACGACCATCAGCAGGGTCGACAGCGCGTAAAAGTTGTACGGGATCGAGCGAAGGAACATCTGGAAGCCGTTGATCTCGTATTCGGAAGGAATGGAGTAGGAGACGGCGGCAGCCCAGCAGGAGATGGGGGCGATGATGCAGATCGGCGCGGCGGTCGCATCGATCAGATAGGACAGCTTGGCGCGCGAGACGCGGTGGCTGTCTGTGATCGGGCGCATGACCGAACCGACGGTCATGCAGTTGAAGCCGTCGTCGACGAAGATCAGAATGCCCATCAGGATGGTCGCCAGCTGCGCGCCCACACGCGTTTTGATGCGTTTGGCGGCCCAGCGCCCGAACGCTGCCGCGCCGCCGGAACGGTTCATGAGCACGACGAGCGTGCCCAGCAGTGTGACAAAGACCAGGATGGACGCATGGGAGGTATCGGTCAGACCGGCGATCAGACCGCCTTCCTCATGGAAAAGCATCGTTTTCAGGGCAAATTCCGCGTTGCCGCCGGCATAGAGGAAGGCGCCGACGACGATCCCCATGAAGAGGGAGGAATAGACTTCTTTCGTGATAAAGGCGAGGGTGATGGCAACGACCGGCGGCAGCAGCGACCAGACCGTGGCGTAGGCGCCGGGCGCGTAGCCTTCCGCCTCCGCGTTTTTGACAGCGAGGAGCGAGACGATGATGCCCGCGACCGCGGCCAGCGCCAGGACCGTGACAAGGATCTTCTGACTGTTCCCGTTTTTTCCCTTTTGGCTCATGATGGTTCTCCTTTCCATCGGGGAGGACGGAGTCGCCGATGATGCCGGCGGCAGCCGGGGACCCTCCGTCAAATCATACCTTAACAGTATAAATTATAATAGAAACGGCGGGAAGTGCAAGGACTTTTCGCGAAAAGTGCGAAAGAGAAAGACCCGCAGGGCTGAGGGCTCTGCGGGTCTTTTGTCCCCCGTAGGCCGGGGGAAAGGAGAAGACGGATCTTACTTTTCGGGGATCTCGATCGCGTGGGAGCTGGGAGCGCCGGAAGCGATCTTTTCCGTCTTGGTGAAGATCTTCGCGTAGATGCGATCCAGGAAGGTCTCCTTTTCGTCCTTGTCCTTTTCGACCGTATGGACGAAGCGGGCCGGGACCTGATCGATGGTCTGCCAGGTGGCCATGGCTTCTTCCATGCTCATGCCGCTCTGAACGGCCGCTTTGCGGACGGCGTTGACGGCCTGCACTTCACGCATCTTTTCGCCGGACAGGCTGTAGCGGGTCATGCAGAAGATGGTCACGAGCCAGGCAGCCATCGGCAGCAGGCAGAAGCAGATGATGGCGGAGAGTTCCATGCCGGGCATGTACTCGGTGCCTTCGGCAGGCAGCGCGTTCAGGCCGGGTACCAGGAAGACGATGAACAGGGTGAGCAGCAGGGTCTGCAGACTGGAGATCAGTTTGTCGACCAGCGAGAACACGGTGCCCATGATGCCGGGGACGTAGTTGCCGGAACGGTAGGTCTCATAGTCGGTGCAGTCCGCGACCATGGGGATGGTCAGGTTGTCGCAGCAGTTGAAGGCGCCGTAGCCGCAGCCGTACAGGACGATGAAGATGATCGTGTAGGCATTGATGGTCAGGTGGAAGCCGCCCTCCATGCTGTACAGGCTGAGCCAGGTAGCCGGATTGTCATGGTTGTACAGGCAGAGCAGGATCAGCACGCCGATGTAGAAGAGGAAGGCGAAGCAGGTGAACTGCGCCACGCCGCGCTTCTGGCCCTTCTGGCCGGCGGTCTTGGAGCCCCACATGAAGAAGATGCCCATGAAGATGAAGCACAGCGCGTAGAACGGGATGAACAGGCCGTTGTAGTCGCCCATCAGACAGCCGTACAGCAGGAATGCCACAGGGCCGGAAGTCGCGACGGTGGAAGCCAGTTTGTTCAGGCCGGCGCTGATCACGAGCCAGCGGATCTCCTTGTTGCCTTTCAGGATGCCGGCATAGTCTTTGAAGGTGGCGGGCTTTTCGGTCACGCCCCAGAATTCCGGACGGTCCTTTTCGGCGATGGCCATGACAGCCATGGTGGTGTAGATCGCGCTGAGGATGATGACGAACGGCACCATGATGTTGTAGAACTGGATGCCGTAGGCGGCGCCGCGCAGGGTGCGCAGGGCACCGTCGGCTTCGTACTGGATCGTGCCTTTGGCGCAGATGGCTTCATTGGTCAGCACACCGCCTGCCATAACGTTGATCAGGACGATGGAGCCGATCATGCCGATCATGTTCCAGATGACGAACTGGCTGCGCTGCTTGGGATCGTTGGTCAGACAGGTCTGGCCGGCTTTGGTGCAGGCGCACTGGGCGGTATAGCCGATAACGTATACGATGTAACTGACGATGTAGATGACCCAGCGGAGCCAGGAAAGACCATCCGGGATCCCGCGGAAGAAGACCATCATCAGCAGGAGCGACAGTGCCAGCAGAGCGTTGCCGATGACCATGAAGGGACGGAACTTGCCGAACTTCGTCTTGGTGCGGTCCATCAGAGCGCCGCAGATCGGGTCCGTGATACCGTCGAAGACACGCATCAGCGGAGCGAAGAGACTGTTGAAGGCACTGATCGCGAGGGCGAGACCGCCGGAAACGACGGTGCCGGCCAGTGAGGTGAAGACCGAGCCGGTCAGATACAGCAGAGCATAGTAGGTGAAGTAGGTGTAGAACGCAAAGTAGACGTTCGTGGCGGCATTGTTAAAGGGGAAGAGCGCGATCTGCCACTGTTTCGCGCGGTTTACTGCCTGGGTGCTTTCCATGGGAAACTCCTTTTTTAGTCTTCTTTTTTCTCGGCCCAGTTGGCGCCCTTGTCGCCGGTGTCTTTCAGCGTATAGGACGGGTTAGGCGTGGAGACCTTGTGGAATACCGCCTGATCGCTGCATTCGCCCGAGGCCGCCCGCACCGTCACGGTCGCGCTCATCGGCACGGTGAAGGTGTAAACGTGGGAACCGTACTGAGTCTCGAGTTTGTCTCCGTTGACAAAGAGACTCACTTCGTTCTGGTTGGAATAGACGCGGACGGTGATCTTGTCTTCCGTACGGTCTTCAAAACGCTTGGAGCAGATGTGTACGAAAGGATCTTTGCTCCAGTAGGCTTTGTACAGATAGAAGCTGTCCTTGCGCGTCTTCCGGTCGAAGGTGACCAGACCCTTGTGGTTCATGCCGGGCTCGCCGCCCTGATTGCGGGCGTCGGCCGCAAAGTCGAACATGTTCCACACGTGGGTGGCCCACATATAGGGATTGCGCTCAAAGCACTCCAGCATGTACTCGTGATACTTGGCCTGATATTCCTCGGTGTGGTCTCCGCGGCGCGGATGGGAGGAATGCAGGTTCGGCATGCCCTCGCAGCCGTATTCGGAATAACCGAGGCAGCGTTTCGGGTAGACCAGATGGAAGAAGCGCATCCAGACGTCGTTCAGCCACAGGCCGGGCACATACCAGCCGAGGTACAGGTTCCAGCTGACCACATCGGTGATATGGGCGGACTTGTTGAAGGGGCCGCACATGGCGTAGCAGGCCAGCGTCGTGAAGCGGGTCGGGTCCATCTTGTGGCAGAGATCGTTCAGCACCTTGTGGTTGTCGAGCATGTCGGCCTTGTCCTTGGTGGAGATGGTGATCTCGTTGCTGACGCCCCAGCAGACGATGGACGGGTGGTTGTAGTTCTGGGCGATGAGCTCCGTCATCTGGGAGATGGTGTTGGCGCGGCCGTTCGGCATGTGCTCGGAGATGTAGGGGATCTCGGCCCATACGACCATCCCGCGTTCATCGCAGAGATCGTAGAAATACTGATCGTGCTGGTAGTGGGCCAGACGGATCGTATTGGTGCCCATCTCGCAGATGATGTCCATATCCTCTTTGTGCATGGCCTTGGTGATGGCGTTGCCCAGTCCCTTGCGGTCCTGATGACGGGAGACGCCGCGCAGTGGGTAACTCCGGCCGTTCAGGTAGAAACCGGTGCTCGGATGGTAGTGGAAGTCGCGCACGCCGAAGCGGACACGGACTTCATCCACGGCCTTCCCGTCATTCATCAGCGTGGAAACGCAGGTGTAGAGGTACGGGTCGTCGGTACCGTTCCAGAGATGGACCTTGTCGATGAGGATCTCGCAGTCCGTGCCTTCCCCTTCCGCCACGCAGGCGCCGGAAGCGTCGAGCAGTCTGACCTTTACGTCGCCTTCGCCGGTCACGTAGCTCTTGACTTCCACGATGCCCTTGGCATAGCCTTCCACGGGCTTGGCGGTCACCTGCACGCCGGGGGCTCCGAAGTAGTCCAGATCGAAGTGGTTCCGGTTTACGATCAGCAGGGTCACGTCACGGTAGATGCCGCCGTAGAAGGTGAAGTCGGCTTTCTGGGGGTAGACGCGGTCGTTCGGGCTGTTGTCTGCCTTGACGGAGAGCAGATTGTCCGCTTCCAGGAAATCGGTGATGTCTGCGCGGAAGGTGGAATAACCGCCTTCATGAGAGCAGACCGGTTTCCCGTTCAGGCTCACTTCGCATTCGGAATTGACGCCTTCGAACTGCAGATAGACGCGTTCGGAGGCGGGATCGAATTCCGGCGGGGCGAGTTTCTTCTCGTACGTGCAGGCACAGCGTTTGTAGTCGTTCCCGCCGTCCTGGCCGTCAATGTTGTTCCAGGTATGGGGGATGTTGACAGACTGCACCGCACCGTCCGGACCGGTAAAGGACCAGCCGGGGTTGATATTGATGCTCCTTCTCATATTTCACTCCCTGAGATGAAAAATTACTTCTGCGCTCTATGATAGAAGAAAATTTTCGAAAAAGCAAGACGTTTTTCACAAATTGCCGGGTTTTCAGAATAAACAGAACAGACAGGAGCTGCAAAAGGAGGAGAAACAGGGGCGCGCCTGCCGGACGCCGGCAAAAAGCACGCCGCCCGGGAGCGGGCGGCGGGAAAAAACGTCGGAGAGGAGGTCAGGCACGGCTGCTGCGCCACAGGGCCACGGCGGCGGCAAAGCTTTTCCGCTGCGGCCGCGCGATGGGGATCGTATCTTCTCCGATGGTCATACTGTCATGGCGGAGCGCGTCGATATAACGCAGATTGACCAGATAACTGCGGCCCGGCTGAACGAAGGGCTCCCGGGTGCCGAGCCGGTCGCAGGCGTCTTTGAGGGTGCAGTATTCGCGGTAGTTCCCTTCCGAAGAGTGGAAGATGACGTAATGCCCGGTGACTTCGAGGTAACGGATGGCGGAGATGCGCAGATTCAGGACCTCGCCGTCGGTCCTGACCTGGATGAAATCGTCCCTGCTCGGCAGGATGCGGGAAACGGCCCGTTTGAGTTTGGAGATCAGAACAGTGCGGGAGATTGGCTTGAGCAGAAAATCGAGTGCATCGACTTCATATCCGAACATGGCGCTCTGCGGTCTGTCCGCCAGAAGGATGAGCAGAACGGAGGGATCGGTCTCGCGCAGGGCCCGTGCGACGGAAAGCCCGTCGATCCCGGGGAGATCGAGATCGAGCAGGACGATATCGTATACCGGCTGATAGCCGCTGATGAAACTGCTGCCGGAGGCGAATTCGTCGGCGGTGACAGTCAGCAGGGCGGCTTTTTCGAGATACGGGAAGCATTCGCGGATCCGGCTCCGTTCGCCCGGATCGTTCTCAACAATGGCGATATGGATCATGGGGGATGACTCTCCTTGCTTTGCGCACGGAAGTGTTCTGCGTAACGGCGCTGCCGCCCGTGTACGGCAGCGGGGAAGGCCGGGACCGGCATGCGGGGGCGCTTGCCGCAGCGGACGTCTTCATTGTAGGCGGAAAGTCATAGAAAAGCAACAACAAAAATGTGTAATGAAAAAGAAAGAAAACAATCTGCAGTTTGTAAAGGAGGAAGCGCCGGTTCCCGGACCGGGGCGATGCGAAAAGTGACATGGGAAACAAAGTGTTGCACAAACAGGGGAGATCCGGGAATCCTGCCGTGAAAATGTAACGGCCCGCAGGGATTGATGAGCGGGCCTGCGGAGGGTATAATTTGATCGGTGGATATGGGAAACCCGCAAGGGGATATTCGGCCCCGCGGCTCGTAAGGAGTGGCGGAAATGAATATCTGAGCCTGCCGGCCGCCTGGCCGCAGGCAGTTCCCTGTCCGGAAAAATCCATAGGCCGTCGGGATGTGCCGGCGGGGGGAAGGCACCGGAGATGATCTCCGGTGCTTTTTATGATCGCAGGAGACGGAAATTGCGGAGCTGGCAAAACGGCGGAAACAGCTCCGGGAATAAAGAAAAGCGCCCTGACAGACCGGTCCGGGCGCTCCGTTGAACGAAACCGCCGGCGTCGGCATTGCTATCCCATCCTTCCTGTGTTATAGTGAAGCCAGCAAATCGTTGACTGTCCGCAGGGGAGGAGGGGGCATGGAGTTTGCATCGGTCTTTTTTCTGTGGGTCTTTCTGCCGCTCACGCTGCTGCTGTATTATGCCGCTGCCGTGATACGGTCTGATGCTCTGCGCCTCTCTGTCCGGAATGTGATCCTTCTGGCGGCCAGCCTGCTGTTTTACGCCTGGGGCGGCATCAAGGAATTGCTGGTTCCTGTGTGTCTCATCCTTCTGACGTACGGAGCGGGGCGTCTCATGAGCGGGCCGCTTGCCGGCAGCGAACGAAAAACAGGCCGCCGTCTGGTCCTGGCCGGGTCGGTGCTCCTTCTGCTGGCAGTCCTGGCCGTATTCAAATACGCAGGCATGGTAGACGGTCTGGCCGGCGTTTTCCGGCAGCCTTTTACCGGCGGGAGAGCGCTGCTTCGTTCCCTGCTCCAACTGGAGAGCGGCAGCACCGGCTTTCTTTCGCTGGCGGTGCCGCTGGGCCTTTCGTTTCTCATCTTTCAGGCGATTGCCTATCTTGCAGATGTCTGCCGCGGAACCGTCACCGCGGAAAAGAACCTGCTTACACTGGCGCTGTATCTGCTGTTTTTCGGGCAGCTGACACAAGGTCCTATCCTGCGTTTCGGCGACTTCGGAGGGCAGATCCGCACCCGTCGGCACAGCCTTGAGCAGGCGGCGGAGGGCATCCGCCGGTTCTGCTGGGGCATAGGGAAAAAAGTGCTGATCGCCGATACGCTCGGCGCCGCAGCGGATGCCGTCTGGAGCAGCGATCCGGCCTCGCTGGGAACGCTGCAGGCCTGGCTGGGGCTCCTCTTTTATACGCTGCAGATCTATTACGATTTTTCCGGTTATACGGATATGGCTATCGGAGTGAGCGGACTGTTCGGCTTTAGGATCGCTGAAAACTTCGATCTGCCCTATACGTCCGGCTCCGTGCGCGAATTCTGGCGGCGCTGGCACATCTCTCTGTCGTCCTGGTTTAGGGATTATCTGTATATCCCGCTGGGCGGGAGCCGGCAGGGCATGGGCCGGACCCTGCTGAATATCCTGATCGTTTTCCTGGCGACTGGGATCTGGCATGGCGCCGATCTTTCGTTCCTGATGTGGGGCCTGTGGTTCGCCGTCTTCCTGATACTGGAACGCCTGTTCCTGGGAAAATGGCTGGAGACCCGCACGGGGAAGATCCTGGGGCATCCGTATACGCTCCTGAGCGTGATGCTCGGCTGGGTCCTGTTCCGGGCGCCCAGTCTGTATCACGCCCTGCTGTACTTTCGGGCGCTGTTCGTGCCGGCCCCCGATGCGCCGGGCACTTCGGCCGCTTCGCTTTTGAGCGCCGGGGTCCTGCTGGCGGTCCTGGCAGGCATTCTGTGCTGCGGCGTGGTCCGGCGGCCTTTGCGGGGCGTTTATGAGAAGATCAAAGATAAGACGGCCTTTTTGATCGTTCAGTACCTGGCAGCGATCCTGGTCTTTGTCTGGGCGCTGCTCACGCTGATCGGCGGTTCCTATCATCCGTCGATCTACGCGAATTTCTAGGAGGAAGGATATGAAAGGGAAAAACGTTTTGTATCTGACCGTCCTGGTGATCTTTCTGGCGCTCCTTACGGTCCCTACCGCTTTGTATTTCACGGTCGGCGAAGTGCCGGCACCGTATCTTTCCGAAAAACGCGCCCCGGCACCCTTCCCTCAGGCGGACGATCGCTTCTTCCGGGGACTGGAGCAGTGGTACGACGACCGCCTGCCGTACCGGCTGACGCTGACCGACCTCGGCAACAGGATCCGTCAGAGCGTGGAAGAACCCTACCGGCAGGGCCTTTTCCAAACCATCAGCCGGGCGCTGACGCCGGCCTGGTACCGGGCGCCGGAATATGCCGGGCGTGCCGGCGGAGAGTATCTGGCTCCGCTGCAGGCAGGCTATACCGTGTACGGCAGGGATCAGTGGCTGTTTTACACGGGCGAGGACAATCTGGCATATTTCACGCATGATAATACGCTGTCCGAAGAGACGATGCAGGCCTGGAAGCAGGTCTGGCAGGAACTGGAGGCCGTGTGTGAAAGCCGGGGCATCCGGCTCATCGTACTGACGGCGCCGAACAAGGAACAGGTCTACGAAGAAGAAATGCCGGCGTTTTACCGGCAGGATCAGCCGTCCCGGCAGCTCCTGTTCCGGGACTATATGCAGGACAGCGGCGTGACTTACCTGTATCCGCTGGAGGAGATGCGGCGCGTCTCCGCTTTATATCCCACGTATTATGTGCAGGATACGCACTGGAATCTCTTCGGCGCCTATGTGGGGGCCCGCGCGGTCCTGGAGGCTGCCGGCATCCCTGCCCTCCCTCCGGAGGAGACCGACTTTTACTGCAAAACCAGATTCGGCGGCGATCTGTCCGAAGCCTGCGGCTATTATGCCCCGTACGACACGTACGATATCCGCTACCGTCCGGAGATCACGGCCGTGACACAGTATTATGAGGACGACCGCATCCAGATATCTCAGTCGGATTCGCCGAATGACAGTCTGGCCGTGATCGTAGGCGATTCCTACTGCTCGGCGATCCAGAAGTATTTTGCCAGAGAGTTCCGGGAGACAGCCATGTGCTACCGGGATCTGCTGGATCATGAACTGTTCCTGCCGCACCTTTTGCGCCTGGGCCGGGGCGATGTGCTGATCATGATGTCGGTGGAACGCTATGACGAGCGCAATGTGAACACCGCTGCGGCCGTGATACAAAGACTGCGCAGTACGGAGACCGAAGAATAGGGCGGGCAGATCCGGGAACAGAACGGGAGCGGGACAGATGTGTCCCGCTCCCGTTCTGTTCCCGGAAAGAGAAGATCCCGGGCGGCGGCCCGGGATCCTGCTTATGCTTCGTCCTTCAGCACCACGCCGGCGGCACGCAGAGCCGGCAGGATCGGATGCCAGAGGATCGGCGCGGCGATCACCGCCACGGCCGCGTTGATCAGGGAGGGGATCAGTTTGCTCAGCATGGTCGCCCAGAGAGCTTCGCCCAGCGGGATATCATAGACGAAGCGCTGGTAGATGTACGTCTTCAGCATATAGAGAAAAACGTAGAAGAGCGCACCACTGAGGCAGGCCAGCACGGTCCGTACGGGATGATGGCGCTTTTCCGGATCGCCGATCCGTACCAGCAGTCCGCAGAGCCAGGCCATGGCGAATTTGCTGACGAACGTGATGAGGACGTTGATGAAGTCATAGCCGGCAAAGGCATCGTAGATGGCAGAGCCGAGACCGGCGGCCAGACCGCCCGGAATGGGCCCCAGCAGCATGCCGGAAAGCAGGCAGAACGCGTTGGCAAAGTGCACTTTCGAGCCCATCAGGGGAAAGCGGAAATAGGTGACGGTGAATGTGATGGCGGCCATCACGCCGATCAGCGCGATGGTCTTGATGGAGAAGATGTTTTTCAGGGGAGCCGCGGAGGCGGAAGTTTTCTGATTCATAAGGGGTGCTCCTTTCCGTCAGGGACTTGACGAATCGTTGCACGTAGTATATAGTATCTTTGGACATATAAAAAGTACCAGAAAGGAACTATTTTATAAGGCCAGATGAGAAAAGAAAAACCGGAATATCTGAAACTCTATGAACAGCTGCGGGCGGAGATCACCGAGGGGATCCGTCCGTACGGGAGCCGTCTGCCTTCCAGGCGCCAGCTTTCCCAGGAATCCGGGCGCAGTGCGGTCACAGTGGAACACAGCCTGGACCTGCTCTGTCAGGAAGGATATGCCGAGCCGCGTGCGCGGAGCGGCTTTTACGTCAGTTACCGCGCGGCGGATGTCTTCTCGCCGGCAGTTTCCCAGACCCCGGGACGGCACGCCGGGGGCACAGGATCGGCGCGTACGGAGCGGCCGTCCGCGGTTCCCCTGCCGGGCGGCAGCGAAGAAGAGGGCATCACCTTTTATCTGCTGGCCCGAGCGGTGCGCAGAGTCCTGGCAGAACAGGGCGAAACGCTCCTGCAGCGGTCGGAAGGCCGGGGCATCAGGCCGCTCCGGGAGGCTCTTGCGGCGTATCTGGGAAGAAACCGCGGCATGCGTGTCACGCCGGATCAGATCGTCGTCGGAGCCGGAGCAGAGTATCTGTACGGTCTGGTCGTGGAACTGCTGGGGGATCACCGGCGCTTTGCGCTGGAAGATCCTTCGTATGAGAAGATCGAGGCAGTCTACCGGGCCAAGGGCGTCGAATGCGAGATGCTCCCGCTCGGCCCGGACGGGATCCTGAGCAGCGCCCTGACGGCGTCTGACGCCGGCGTTCTGCATATTTCTCCGTTCCGCAGTTTTCCCAGCGGCGTCACGGCCTCGGCTTCGAAACGCGGCGAATACGTGCGCTGGGCCGGATCCGGCGACCGCTACATCGTGGAAGATGATTTTGAATCGGAATTCTCGCTGCTGCGTAAACCGGAGGATACGGTCTTTTCCCTTTCGCGGGAAGGCCGCGTGATCTATCTGAACACGTTTTCACGGACGATCTCGCCTGCGCTGCGGGTGGGCTATATGGTGCTGCCGGAACAGCTGGCCGCCCGGTTCCGGATGACCCTGGGCTTTTACAGCTGCACGGTCCCGGTCCTGGAGCAGTACGTGCTGACGTATCTGCTCGAAAGCGGCGAGTTCGAGCGGCATGTCAACCGTATCCGCCGCCGGAACCGCCGGATGACGGAAACAGCGGGAGAGCAGCAATAAAAAAAAGGGACCCGCAGGGGTCCCGGAGCAGAACAGTCTGCCTGAAGTGCAGCAGGAAAAAGGAGACCGGTCAGGGGAGCCGGAAGATCAGCAGATCGATCAGCAGGGCGGTGCTGCTGCAGGCAGCGCCGAGCAGGAACTCTGCCACCGTGTGTCTTTTTAACCGGACGCTGGACCAGAAGATCAGCGCCCACAGGATCAGGCAGGGCCAGACCAGCCAGCCCCCGAAAAGAACGGCCGCCGCTACGATCGGGCCGGTGATGCTGCAGGCATGGCCGCTCGCCTTGATGTGCAGGGCTTTGTTGAAAATGATCAGGAAGATCACCGAGAGCAGGTACGTGGTGAAGATGCACCGGGCAGCGGGCGAGGCATCCGTCAGCAGTACGGCGGCGCAGGAAGCGGCATAGCCGATACCGGAAAAAACGAAAGCCAGGCGGCGCTGGCGCTCGCGGTCTTTACTGAAGGCATAAGCCAGCGAGGGAAGCAGCACGATGCCTCCGGCGCCGATCAATGCTTCGGCGGCGGAAATGCTGCCCCGGAACAAAAGGAGGAGGAGCAGCCCGGCCGCCATCAGCGGCGGGACGGAAATCACACGGACGGCGCGGGCCAGCCGGTCGCGCCGCGCAGTCAGATGTTCGGGCAGCGGAAGCCCCGGGGCAGCGGGAAGTGTCAGGTCGGTCAGTTCACGGGAAGTCGTCATGGGAGCGCTCCTTTCTGTTTCGTATGGCCTCAGCCTACCACGGACGGAGGCGGGAGGAAACCGAAAGGGATGCGTCGGCATTCTCCTGTGCGGGTGCAGCTCTCCCACAGACGGAAACGGCGGCTCTACCGGGCAAAAAAACCGCTCTACCGGCAGTAGAGAAGGCCGGGATCCGGCCCGAGAAGGAAAGATCGTACAAAACAGGCGGAGGGTCCGGGGCAAAAGACTGGATTTTCCTGCGCTTTTGAGGTATAATACATACACGTATGCGCAAAACGGAGGTCATGATTTTGGCAGCAGAAACGAAAAAGA
>JAGDDE010000006.1 GCA_017958185.1 Lachnospiraceae bacterium
GGTCTTCTTCCGCATAGCCCGAAAGATACGCGACCGGATCGCCCGGCAGCAGGCGGGGCAGCGCGAAATTGAGCAGGATCACGACCAGGAAACTCCCCAGGGCCGCTGCGATATGCCGGCCGTAGCGTTTCATTTTCTGCCCCTCCTTTCTCGGGTCTCCCGTTCCGTTCCGCACGGCCGGGGCTGTTTCTTGTATTCTGACGTCAGAGCCCCGCCGGGTCCGTGCCGTTACTTCTTCGTGACCGTCATCCAGTTGTTCACGTTATTCAGGCCAAAGACATTGTCCACGGTCAGGCTGCTAAGTGACGACGAGACGGCGTAGGTCAGATTGTCCCAGTACAGGGCCACGAGCGGCAGATGGGCCGCATAGTAGTCCTGCAGTTCCCCGGCTGCCGCCGTGTAAGCTTCGATAGTCCCGGCCTCGCTCATTCTGGTCAGGATGGCCCCGAACGCCGGATCGAACACCTGGCATCCGCCCTGCACCGCATGGTTCCCGTCCACATAAATGGAGCCGAGACCGTTGCCCATGCCCATGCCGGCGGACGTGTATCCGTAAAGCGCGGCTTCCATGGTGATATGGTTGCCGGAGTAGGTATTGCTCGTTTTGGCATTATAGGAAGCGGCATCCAGCCCTTCCAGCGTCACACTGCCGCCGAATGCCTCCACAGCGGTCTTGATCAGTTCCGCGCAGGAGACCTGATTGGCCCGGTCGGAGCGGTACGTCAGCGTGAAGGCGAAGGGTTCGCCGTTCTTCTCCCAGCGGCCGGCCGCGTTCTTCGAATAGCCCGCCGCGCGCATGGCCGCTTCCGCAGCCGGAAGATCCGTCTTCAGGGCGGCCGTCGCCTTGTATCCCACGGTGGAAGTCGGCACGAAGCCGGTATTCGGGATCTTCGAATACTTGGAGCCCACATAAGTGCGCAGCTGCTCATAGTTCAGTACGCCCGCGACCGCGCGGCGCAGATTTTCATCGGCGAAAGGTCCCCGGGCATTGTTGAAGGCCAGCACCGCCGGCACGTTCTGAGCGGTGACGGAGATCAGATCGACCTTGTCGGAAGCGTCAAGAATGTCCTGGACCCCGGCATCCACACCGGTGGAATAGGCCCAGATCATATCGATATCGCCGTTTTGCAGCGCCAGCACCATGGTGTCGGTATTGTTGAACAGGCGGTAGACCAGTTCTCTCACGCGCGGCTGCTGCGGATACGTTTCACTGGCGGCAAACGTGATGGTCCCGGAATCCCGGGAGTAGGAAACGAAACGGTACGGACCGCAGCCGAAGCGCTTTTCCGCATCCGTCAGCGCGGTCTTTCCTTCGTAGATGTGCTTCGGCAGCGTGCGGAAAGAGGTCATATTGGCCAGTTCCCGGATATTGGGGGACGCCAGGACCAGCGTAATGCTTTTTTTATCGGCAGAAAGCTGAGCGCTGCGGTATTTGGCCTTCGTGACCTTGCCGTCGGCATCGGTCTGATCGACCAGATTGGCGCTGCCGCTTTGATCCTGGTACTGCAGCGTGAAGAGGATATCTTCCGCCGTCACATCGGTACCGTCCTCCCATTTCATGCCGGGCTCGACCGTAAACGTCCAGGTGGCCGCGTCCTCCGTCTTCCAGGAAGCCAGCAGCGGGTGGAAGGCGCCTTCCGTGTCCTGCCAGACCAGCGGCAGCTGGGTCGTGGCGCTGGAGAGCATATCATACGCATACTCGCCGTTCAGCGCCGTCTCGATCTGGGCCGTGGTGCCGATGACCAGCCGGTCGATAGGAAAACCGGCCTGTGTTTCGGCAGGGCCGGGCGTGCCCTGACAGGCACAGAAGATCACGGCCGTCAGGGCCGCGAGGAGCAGAGCGAATCCTTTTTTCATTCTACGGTACCTCCTTAAGAATCTCGCTTTCCATTTCATATATACGGCCGCAGAAGCGGTCGGTCAGCGCCCGGTCGTGGCTGATGAACAGCACGCTCCCGCGCAGGTTTTCGGTCTCCCGCCGGACCGGCGCCAGAACGTTCGCCTGCGTGCAGACGTCCAGCATGGAGGTCGCTTCATCCAGGATCAGCAGCCGGGGCCGCAGCAGCAGGCAGCGGGCCAGACAGACACGCTGCGCCTCCCCGCCCGAGATCTGATGCGGCCGGCGCGAAAGGATGGGCAGAGACAGTCCCACGCGCTCCAGCTGCTCGCTGAGCAGTTCCTCCGCCGCCCGGCGGCTGTCAGCCAGCCGGTGGACCCGGATCAGTTCCCACAGGCCGGCTCCGATCTTCTGCGACGGGTCGAGCGCCGCGTGCGGCTGCTGGAAGACCATCTGCACGGCCCGTCCGAGCCGGCGGTCATACGGGCTGCCGGCGGAAACGAGCCTCTGCCCGTCCAGGAAGACTTCGCCCGCCTCCGGCCGGACCAGACCGCACAGGATGCGCGCCACGGTGGATTTTCCGATCCCGCTGGGGCCGTACAGGCCCACGATCTCCCCTTCGCCGATACGCAGGGAAACGTCCCCCAGCACGGTCCTTCCTTCATAAGTTTTTTTCAGATGTCGCGCTTCGATCATAGGCCGCTGCACCGCCACTTTCTCTGGCCTTTTGCGCCCGGCGTCATCTGCGTGCGGCAGAGCTCGCGCGCCTGCGGGCACCGCGCGTAGAACGGGCACATTGCTTCTCCTTCGCGCAGGCGGGGCGTTTCCGCCATGCCGTTTTGCGGCAGCGCGTTCAGCAGCGCCCGCGTATACGGGTGTTTCGGATCGCTCAGGACCTCCGCGCAGGGACCCGTCTCGCAGGCGATACCGCCGCAGAGCACGGCAGCCCGGCCGCAGCGGGCGGCGACGGAGATATCATGCGTAATGATCAGACGGGCGGCCTTCGGGAACAGCCGGTCCAGCAAACGGAAGAATTCCTCCGTCGCCCGGCGGTCCAGTCCGTTGGTGGGCTCGTCGGCAATGACCAGCCGGGGCGCGGCGCAGGCTGCCAGCGCGATGGTCACACGCTGGGCCATGCCGCCGGACAGTTCGAACGGAAAGGCCCGGAGCAGGCGCTCCGCCTCCGGCAGGCCCGCTGCCGTCAGGAGTTCCTCCGCCCTTTTCCTGCGGCGGTCCCGGGGAACGCCGTTCTTCGCCAGACCGTCCGCCAACTGCTTTCCGACCGTCCGGAGCGGGTCGAGCGCTTCCTCGCCGCTCTGCGGGATGTATACGATCTGCGTGCCCAGCAGCTGCCGCATCGCCGCGCCTTCCGGTAGCGGCTGCCCGCAGAATACGATGGTTTCCCCTGTCTGCGTCACGTTTTCGGGCAGCAGCCGCAGGATCGAGCGGGCCGTCATGGTCTTGCCCGATCCCGTCTCTCCGATCAGCGCCAGGCTTTCGCCTTCCGCCAGTTCAAACTGCAGATCCTGCACCAGGGTGCGGGTGCCGCTACGCAGCTGTGCCAGGATCGTGCCGCTGTCGTACTGCAGGACATAAGGCCGCCCTGCGTCCTCTCCGGCCCCGCGCGGGGACGCCCGGGCGTTCAATCCCCGTTCGCGTTCCATACCAGCATCCCCAGACAAAGCTTTGACTCATCCTGCAGAAGACCGCGCCGCGCGTGTCTTTCAAAGTAGCGTTCCAGATATTCCTCCAGAAGTTCTCCCGGCACCCCGAATATCCCGAAATACGTCCGGTATTTTTTCATAAAATCCGCTTTCGTCACGGTAAAGCGATGCGCGCTCTCCGCCGTGAACAGCCGCGCCCGGCGGCCCCGGGCTTCCAGCACGCGCCGGTAAAACAGCGCGTCTGTGATCATCCCCTCCGGATGCAGGTTCAGTTCCTGCATCATGGCCTTCCGGTGGCGGTCATAGCTTCCCGGCATCACCGTGACGATCACGCAGGTCTGCCGCGTCAGCTGTTCCATTTTTTCCAGTTCTTTTATGTTGCAGACAGCCGGGCACAGGGAAAGGAACGAGACGTCAAAGGTCTGCGCCGGCTCATATTCCTCCCAGGTGCCGCAGACGGCCGTTACGCCTTCGATCCCGGCGGCTGCGCAGCGTTCTTCCATCACGCGCACGGCTGCCTGAGACGGTTCCAGCGCCGTGACGCAAAGCCCCGCATGGGCAAAACGCAGGGCATAGTCACCGGTCCCGGCGCCGATATCCAATAAACCTGCGCCCGGCGGAAACAGGTTTTCCCGCTCCAGCACGCCGAAAAAGCCCGTCGGATCCGACGCGGCATCGAACGCAGCTCCCCGTTTTTCTTCCGCCAGCAGCGAATAATACGGCAGCCAGCGGGCGGTGCGTGCCAGACGCTCCGCGCGGCTCCCGTAGCGGCCTTTTGCTTCCCATTCCAGTTCCAGCTGTTTCAGATCTTCCATGCTCTCTCCGCTGCCAAAAGACTCATCCGGCAGTTTTTTGCTCTCTGCCGGTGTCAGCAGTTCCTGTATATCATATTTTTGTCCGGCGGAGAAGCCCCCCGGGGGGATGCGGACACCGGGAAAATGCCCGAAGACCCCAGAGGCGCTGCCCGGGGCAGACGCTTCCCGGGGCGCGGGCAGCAAAACAAAGAGCTCCGCAGCGAAGACCCGCTGAGGAGCTCTTGTCATTTCATGCAGGCGGCTGCCGCCCGGGGGCTCTGCCCCACACCGTTACCGCCGCTTTTCTTTTCTGCGCATGGCCGGACCCGGGAGGACCGGACCAATCGCCTTTACTGCCGTTCTTCTTTTCTGCGCAGGACAAAACCCAGGATGGCAATACCGGCCGTCGCCGCCGCCATCAGGCAGGTCCACAGCGCGAGGTGATCATCCTCGCCGCTCGGAGGCGGTGTGATGTCGTGCTGGTTGTACAGCGTGGCATCATAACCGGCCAGGTTCTGCTCCTCGTCATACACCGGCTTCATCTCGACGCCCGAGAGAGTGTAGCCCTCCACCGGATCTTCGGAGAGGGAATAAACGATCTCGGTCCCGCCGTCCCGGTACCGGGGCAGGTCGCCGAAAGCGCCGAGCCACCGGCCCTGATCGTCAGGCGCGAAGGTCACTTTGACCGCTTCGTTTCCGTCGGCCAGCAGATGCAGGACGATCTTCTTCGGCCGCAGGCCTTCCTGGTCGTCGCCGTCGTTCCAGACCTTCGTTACGGCGATGGTGATCTTCTCGGGCAGGTGCGTGTTGGTGATCACAAAGCCGTCTACCGAAGACGTATACCCCTCCACGGCCTCTTCCATGACCGAATAGTTGATCTCTATGCCGTGATCGCGGTACTTGAACATATCCTGGAAGGTGTAGATCCATTCGCCCTTTTCATTGGGAGTGACTTCGACCCACTCCTGAGGCGGATTGTTGTCCAGGAAAAGGTAGAGATAGAAGCTGTCCGGACGCATGCCGTCGCGGTCATTGTCGTCGTCCCAGATCTTCGTCACCTCGATATCGATCTTCTCCGGCTCGTGCTTCGCGGTAATGGAAGTGACCGGGCCGTTGAGACCGGCGGACTCGGTACATGTCTGTTCGTAGTCCGGGACCGTGATCTCTTTCCAGCGGTACTCCACAAGTTCTCCGTTCTCGTACTTCGGCAGATCCACGAGGATCGCGCTCCAGTGATTGTCCGCGTTCAGTATCGCGGTTTTTCCCGAAATGTCGGTATAGACGGGCTCTCCGTCTTCCGTCGTGCCGGTCTTCTTCTGCAGGACCGTTTCCAGCTGGGGAGGCCGCGCGCCGTCGCGGTCGTCATCATCATCCCAGCCCCAAAGGAGCGTCACGTCGATCAGCGGCGCATCTTCGATCAACAGGAGGACGGTGCCGGTCTCCGTTTCGGAAACCGTACCGGTCGTAACGACACTGCCGGTTTCGTTGATCACAAAGGTCGTATCCTTGGCAACCGCGTAATGGGCGGGAGCTATTACTTCATGCAGCGTATATTCCACACCGGCCGTCAGTCCGCGTACGATATAGGCTTCGCTCCCGGAGGTCCAGGCGCGGACGGGCTCTCCCTCGCTGTCAAGGATCTGGATCTGCGCATCTTCCAGCGGCTCTCCGGTCTCAACGTCGACCTTCAGGAAGCCCACCTCGGTCGTTTGGTTTTCGATCAGGATGACTCCGTCCTCGGTGACAGAAGCCGTCGTTGTCACCCTGCCGGTCTCATCGATTGTGAACTTCTGATCCGTCGTCAGCACATAGCCATCCGGGGGCACGGTCTCACGGATCGTGTACTCTGTACCGACCCGCAGGCCCCGGATCTCATGCGGTTCGTCCAGGGAGTACCATTCATCAACCACATTGCCGTCCGGATCAAGGATCTGGAGGATGGCGCCTGCCAGGATATCTCCGCTCCCGACGTCGGTCTTCGCGATCATCACCCTGGTGAGCTCGTTCTCTATTAGAATGACTCCGTCCTCGCTGACGGAAGCCGTCGTGGTCAACTTGCCGGACTCATCGAACGTAAACTTCTGATCCGTCGTCAGCACATAGCAGTCCGGAGCCGCGGTCTCGCGGATCGTGTATTCTATGCCGGGGAGCAGTTCGCCGACACTGGTGGGGGTCTCTTTAGAGTCCCACTCCTCGATCACGTTCATCATTGCGTCCAGCAGCTGCAGCCTGGCGCCTGCCAGCGGCTCGCCCTGCCGGTCCGCACTGACCTTTTGGATCCGGACCTCTAAAACGGGCGTATTGGTAATGGTCACGGAAGTGTCCTTGGCGGAGTATTCGGTCTGCATGTATCCCTCGACCGGGTCTTCGATCCAGCGGTATTCGATCTTTTCATCGTTTTCATCGGTCGCCGGCACCTGGACGATGGCCATCCAGTGGTTGTCGCCGTTCAGTTCGGCCCATATGCCTTCCACCGTTGTGTATTCGGGTTCCCCACTTTCCGACACGCCGGTCTTTTTCTGCAGGCGCACCGTCACGGTAGGGTGAACGCCTTCGTTGTTGATCGTGCCCGCCCAATATTTGTGGACCGTGAGTTCGATTATCGGGATCTCGGCGTTGGTGATGAGAGTGTAGTTGTTTTCGGACGAGTATCCGATCTGCCGGTATCCCTCGATCGGGTCTTCGATCCAGCGGTACTCGATCTTCTCGCCGTTCTCATCGGTCTCCGGCACATAGACATGGCCTTCCCAGTGATTATCGCCGTTCAGCTCGGCCTGTACGTCCAGCGTCGTGTACACGGGTTCCCCGCTTTCCGATACGCCGGTCTTTTTCTGCAGGCGCACCGTCACGGCAGGGTGATCGCCCTCGTTGTTGATCGTGCCGTCCCACGATTTCTTGACCGTAAGTTCGATCAACGATGAGGCGGAGCCGTCATCCGCCGCCCGGGCAAAGATCCCGGTCCCTGCTCCCAGCAGGCAAAGCCCCGCGAGCAGCGACAGGGCGGCCAGCCAGATCTTCCATTTTTCCTTTAACGTTTTCATCAGTTTTTCCTCCTGTAAAAATAGGATGATGAACTACTGCTTTTGTTCCATTTTTATCATAACGGAAAACCCTTTGGGATGCAAGGCGATTTTCCTGCAAAACATTCTTTTTTCGTCTTTTCGCTGCGCCTGGCGGGCGATTTTTCCTGCCCGGCCGACCGGGCGCGGTCCTGTGACACGGGCGGAAAATGCGGAAAGCCCCGGTACGGGGTCTCCGTACCGGGGTCTCCTCAGAGCCTCAGCGGGCAGTCAGCAACTTACCGGCTGTACAGCTCTTCCTTTTTCTTTTTGTAGATGAAGCCCGTCACGGCGATGCCGGCCAGAGCCGCCGCCGTCAGGCAGATCCACAGGATCAGCATTTCGTCCTCGCCGCTGTCCGGAGGCGTGATCTCGTGCTGGTTGAACAGCGTCTTCTCGTAGTACAGCAGGCTACCGTCTTCATCATAGACCGGCACCTACTCGCCGAGGATGGCGGTGTACTCTTCGATGGTTTCCTCATTGATCTCGTACTTGATCTCCTTGCCATGGTCCTTGTACTTCGGCAGATCCGTGAAGCACCACTTCCAGTCGCCGTTTTCATCCGGTTCGATGATCGCGGTGTCGACCACTTCGCCGTCGGCCAGCAGGTTGACGATGATCTTCTTCGGGAGGTAGCCTTCCACATTGTCGCCGTCCACCCAGACCTTGCCGATGTTTCTCTGCGTCTTCTCCGGGATGTGCTTGTTGGTGAACACAGTAGTACCATCGATTGTGGTCTCTTTTGTGGTCTCGTAGCCAAATACCGGTTCTTCGTCGATCGTGTATTCGATTAGGATGCCTCCATCGCGGTACTTGTACAGATACTGTTCTTTTTTCCGGTTGTTTTGGAACAAAAAGGCCTTCCGGTCCGTCCCGGAAGGCCTCCCCGGCCCCTGCCGCTCCCGCGGCCGGGTCTTCTGTTTTCGGCTTGGCTCCTGCCGCTCCCGCGGCCGGCTCTTCCGCTACCGGAACAGTGCTACAGATTCTTCGGCAGCACGACCCGCACGGCCAGCGCCCGGCCGTCCTTCACGGGCTCGGCGCCGATCTTCCCCTTATGGGCTGAGACCGCCGCGGAGGCGATCGCCAAACCCAGCCCGAATCCGCCCCCGCTTGCGGA
>JAGDDE010000057.1 GCA_017958185.1 Lachnospiraceae bacterium
ATGATCATGGCCACCATCAACCAGTATGCTTCCATGAGAGGCGGCAACTTCTTCATGGGCAGCGCGGAAGCGTATGACCTGAACGCCACGGCTCCCAACACCCGTGCCAACCTGACGCTCGATGTCGCGAGAAAGGATCCCACCTTCTCGGCGCAGGCCCGTCAGACCGCTCTGTACGAGCTGTACACCATCGCCCACAGCGGTTCCGGCCTCTATGTGGAAGAAGTCGCCAACCTGGGCGAGGACATCGTCGTTCCGGAATACACGATCGACCACCACGATCCGACCGGCGAGCAGATCGCTCATGCCGGCTGGGAGTACATCTTCATCGGCGCCTCCGTCGTCTTCGGCATCCTGGCCGCGGCTGCGACCGTCGGCTATGCCCTGGCGGCTGTGAATCCTAAGAAGGAGGACAAGTAATATGAAAAAGCAAGGCATCGGCACCTGGATCACGCTGTGCGCGCTGATCCTGACGATCGTCGGCTTCGTTCTGTACGGAGCGGTTGTCAAGGCGGGCGATAAACTTGCCATCGCCAGCGGCAGTGAATTCTTCTACGATATGACCCGTCCCGAAGACGTGGCCATGGGCCCGGCCGTCGTGACCGGCAGCATCCTGGCGATCGTCTTCCTCGCTGCGGGCCTCGTCCTGAGCCAGCTCACGCTGGACGGCATCGCCGGCAAGGTCGTGAAGACCGTCGCAGGGATCCTCCGGATCGCCGCGCCGGCCATGCTTGTGATCGCGGTGTTCTATTTCCTGTACGGCTCCTTCAGCGGTCTGGGCTGGACGTTCTTCTCCAATGAAGAACTGACCATCTACCCGGAAGCGACCGCGGTGGGCACGCAGGTCATCACGGCTGTCGTGATCTACATCGTCGCCATGATCGCTTCGGCGGTGGCTGCGTACTTTGACATTCCGAAAAAAGACGCGGAATGATCGTTTCGATCTCCCTATCGGCCCCGGAAGGACCGTCGCACGGAGGCAAACTCCGGGCGGCGGCCCGCCCGGGAGGCCGGGAGACGGGAAACGGCGCATACGGCACTTCGGTGCCGTGTGCGCTGTTTTTTTTTGCCCGAAAGAACGGGGGTGCCGGGCCTGCCTTCCCGCTGCAGCGGCCGGGACAGGGCGGAAAGGCCGGGACAGGCGGCCCGGACCTCTGCCGGCAGCAGCGGCCAGGGGCGCGGAACAACAAAAACATTCCCGAAAGCGCGCAGCAGACATGCAGATGACGCCAAAAAACAAACGGATTGCGCAAAGACCAACAAAAAGTTTTCTGCATGTGGTAAGATGAAGCCGCAAAGAAAAACCGTTTCTGCCGCATCGGCAAAGACAGGACGCCGGAAGGTCCCGGCATCCTGCCGGCGGCGCCTTCGGACGCCGGAAGAAGTCCGGAGCCTGTGCGGCGCAGAAGATCCAAGATCGGTAATGGCACTGCCGAGACGTAAGACCCGCGGGTCTCGGGCAGTGTGATTATAACATTTTTTCCAAGGAGGAAGAGAAGACACTATGAAACTCGGGAAGAATGCTCCGCTCTTGCGCGGACTGGCCGCGACTATGGCACTGTTGCTTGCTCTGACCGTAGTCGGCTACAACATCGCCATGTCCAACATCGCGATGGGCATGGTGGACAGCGTCTTCGGCGTCGACCGTACGATCTACAAAGACTGGACCGAAACGATCGAGGGATACACCATCCCCGGCGCCGTGGACGGCTATTCCTATCTGAAGGGCGTAGCCTATCAGACGAAGTACGATTCGGCCGATACCTACGCGGAGGCCCTGAAGGCCCAC
>JAGDDE010000058.1 GCA_017958185.1 Lachnospiraceae bacterium
CAGCAATTCCTCTCCTGTCGGAGAAATAGTGAGGTTTCCTGCTGTGTTAAGAAGTCTTCAAAATGCTGATATAGCAATGGATTTGAACGGCTCACGCAGAAAAGGTTCAGATCCCTGCCAGATGACTTCAGCTCAGCAAACCAATCTATCGGACCTTCTATCGGAAAGGCCGATAAAAGACCATCAGATATGTTTTTTGCATTATGCCACAAGCCGGATCCGTTCAAATGACAAGAGCGGTCTAATGTGCATTTTTTGCACAATGCAATCCGGATAGATCCGCTTAGGTGACCTCAGTCCCTTAGATTGCAGAAGGAGGATAGGTGTGACAGTCTAAAAAAATGTCCGCACCCCCTTATCAATTCTCGTTTTCAGAAGGCAAGTCTCCATGTGTAAATCCATTGAATCATGTGTAATATTTCCAAAAAAAAAGCAGGCGGCGCGGGAGTCCCGCGCCGCCTGTTATCAACGAATCCTATTTCAGACTCGCACATGGATCTTTGAAGAAAGCATCAAATTCTTCTTCGACGTTTAAGGACAACCGGTCAGTTCTTGGTTTGAGAAGTTCGCGAACCTTCAAAACCACAGCTTCATCACAGTCATACGAGTCCGGCTGTCCATGATCGATCAAATTGTAGGTTTTGGCAATTTCTGAATAAAGAAGTTCTCTTGCCAATGATTCTGCGTCATTGATCTGCTCAACCATCATGTTTGATCGATCGTAATTGCGGGAGCTGTCAGAAATCAAAACAAGCCCCATCTTTCTGGTCTGCACAACCTCATACTCTTCAGTGTTGTCCAACAAGTCCGAGAAAATCTCGAGCACCTTCCGAACAGTCAGCTTTTCTGTGTCCATTGGAAGACCTCCTTGTGAGTTTTGGCATCGGGGTCAATCCCATTGTTTATCAACCGCGGCAAGACCACAAGGCCCAATCATGCAACAGGCTGACTGGGAATGGCACAGAATACGCCAAAATCCTAATAAATGAAAGCAAAATGTGCAGCCCGCGCTATGCAACAAGCGCAACAGTCCAATAACAAGAGGTAAAATCTATGAAACAGGAAAACCATGAATTGTCGATATCTCAAGCTCTCGAGATTTTCGGATGACAAAAAAGCCGCTAGGTTTTCCCCTAGCGGCGTTCTGACTTCCTACTCGTTCTTGCGAAAACGAATGGACTACTTGACCGTACTTTACAGAATCCCCTTCTCCTTGAGTATTGCGAGGAACTTCTGCTCGTCCGGACTGCTCATTTCCAGATCCCCTTCTGTTTCGGACGCCCGCTTCCAGATCGCGTTCAACTTCGGATTCTCCCAAATCTCTTCCAGCTCCTTGCTGGCGTACTTCAACTTCGATTGGTTCTTCTCCGAGTTTGACATTGTTGTTCCTCCATTCTATGTGACATGTCTTGCCTTTCGATGTGTTTATGCTCGTCTTTCTTCCTATGACGCCCAGTTATAAGAAGGTTTGCTCGGATGATATCCCCGGGTTCCCGGACAATTATTATCGGTTGCCGGCTGTTCTGATGAATGATCCGGTAAATGCGATGCCCGCCGCGGTCTCCGTAAATGACGGCCCGGCGGGCATCGCTGTGTGCGTGAGGATCGCCCTGCGGCGGTCAGTTTTCCAGCGCCTCGGCACAGCTCTGAAGCAGTTCGATCACCGACAGGTGCTGCGGACACTGGCCTTCGCACTGGCCGCAGCCGATACAGTCGGACGCCCGGCCGGCTCCGGCAACTGCTGCCTCATAGGCTGCTTTCCCGGCCTCTTCCTCTCCGAAAATGATCTGCCGGTTGCGGGCGGCAAAGATCTCCGGGATCGGGATGCCCATGGGGCAGCCGTCCGTACAGTAGTGACAGGCCGTACAGGGGATGCTGCCGGCGGAAGCAAACGCGATGCGGGCTTTGCGGATGACCTCCTGCTCCGCCTCGTCCAGCGGCCGGAAGGACTTCATATACGACAGATTGTCTTTCATCTGAGCGATGTTCGACATGCCGGAAAGCACGGCCAGGATCCCGTCGAGCGAGGCCGCATAGCGGATGCCCCAGGAAGCAAACGAGGCCTTAGGATCGGCCAGACGCAGCAGCGCCTGGACCGGGGCGGGCGGATCAGCCAGGGCGCCGCCCTTTACGGGTTCCATGACAGTGACGGGCTTGCCGTGGCGCCGGGCGATCTCGTAGCAGCGGCGGGACTGCACGTCCGGATTCTCCCAGTCGGCATAGTTGATCTGCAACTGCACGAAGTCTACGTCCGGATGGCTTGTCAGCAGTTCATCCAGCAGTTCCGGCGTGGCATGGAAAGAAAATCCGTAATGCCGCACCAGGCCTTTTTCCTTCAGTTCCTTCACGAAATCCCACAGATGGTATTCGTCATACTTCTGATAGTTGCGGAGCGTCAGGGCGTGCAGCAGATAATAGTCAAAATACCCGGCGCCGGTGCGCTCCAGACTGGTATAGAATTCCTGTTTCGCGCTCTCCTCATCGACCACCGAACGCGCCCCCGCGTGGAGCTTCGTGCAGAGGGTGAAACTGTCGCGCGGATATCTCTCTACAAGCGCTTTGCGCGCCGCTTCCTCCGACTCCCCGTTATTGTAAACATAGGCCGTATCAAAATACGTGCCCCCGGCAGCGATGAACAGATCCACCATCTTTTTGACCTGCTCCACGTCGATCGTGCCGTCAGGCAGCTGAGGCAGCCTCATGAGACCGAAACCCAGCTTAAAAACTCCCTTGCCGAACTTTTCTGTCATGTTGTTTCCTCCTGTCTGTAGGGTCCTTTATTTCTCCGGGAACTGAAGAGCAGAGACGGAGGCGTACGGCCGTACCTCTTCCATGGGCCGCTCCCAGTCTCCGATCCGCTTGCCCATCCAGGCCATATGATACCACCGGCCGAATTTATAGGCGCAGCGGCTGAAAAAACCGACGGCTTGAAAGCCGTTATGAAGATGAAACCGGCGGCTCGCGTCGGTCAGGATCGCGTCCTCTTCGTCCGGCACCGCGATACAGGCATAAGCCGTCCGGATCCCCATCAGTTCCAGCGCATCCTCCAGTTTCCTGTAGAGACTGGTGCCGATCTCCTTGTGGATCCAGTCCGGATGAAGATAGATGGTCAGTTCTGCCGACCAGCGGTAGGCATCGCGGCCTACGAACGGCCCGGCGTACGCGTAGCCTACGATCGTATCCCCGGACTGTGCGACAAAGAAAGGATAAAACTGCTGCACTTTGCGGATCTTTTCCAAAAACCACGATGTACCGAATTCTCTCTCGTCGAAGGTGACGGCCGTTTCCCTTACGTAATGTCCGTAGATCAGACTGAGCGCCGCCGCATCGGATTCTCTGACCTGTCTGATTTGCAGTTCCATACTGTGTGACCTCTTATTGACTCGTCTGCCCGGCAGGCTGCCCATCCTCAGCGAATCTTCGCTCCGGTGCAGTGCTCCAGGATATAGTTTTTCACGAACTCAAAATCTGCGTCCTCGGCGTAGACCTGATTCTTCTCCAGCAGCTGATTGACGTGGATCGTATGCAGGCGCGGGCGGATCTTCACCGTCTTCACCGCCCCGAACACCGAGGTGGACGTATTGTTGGAAGCGTTATGGAGCCCGAGCCCGGCCATGGCAGCATTCCCGGTCATCAGGCCCGCAAAGAACGTGACCCAGCCCACCGCTTCCGCCCGTTTGTACTGTTTGGGCAGCTGCCGGTGGATGACCTGCTCTTCGTCCATCTCAAAGAGCACCTGGTATTTCCAGCCGTACATCCATGCCACGATCAGATACGCCAGGATACTGATGACCAGGAAGACCGCAGCCAGGATGAGGAAGAGCTTCCCCGTTCCCTGCAGTTTTTCCAATGTAAACCCTTCAAAGAGATCGAGGACCGTTATGAAGAGAAAAACGATCCCGAAGGAAATACCCAGCACTTTCCACACGGTGAACATGATCCCCGGGTTGCGGAGCATGTCATATTCATAGGCCCAGCGGTAGACCCCGTCTGTGCCCTGCCAGATGTTCTCAGTGATCTGTTTGCCGGTCTGTTTGTTGACTACTTTTTGTTTTTCCTTATCCATGGCAGTCTCCTTTTTCTGCAATATACCACAATTCACCGCCTTCTGTCTACTCAAAACGGCCCGCCGGGCAAGATTCTTTTCCTTTTCGCCCTTTCCGGGAGCCGCCCTTCCTGCGTTCTGACCGCCGGGTGCCGGGCCGATTCGTTCTCCTGCAGTGCATTTTCCTTGCAATATGAGTAAAAGCGGCGTGCATCTGCACACCGCTTTCTCCACTATGCCGGCGGTGGGACTCGAACCCACACGCCCTTTCGGACAACAGATTTTGAGTCTGTCTCGTCTGCCGGTTCCGACACGCCGGCCTTCGGTGGCGCAGTGACCGTCACCGAGCAAACTGTATCATTTCCGGGGGCTTCTGTCAACCTTTTTTTGAGGCGGCCGTCTGCGTCCTTACAGGCCGACCTGCAGATACACGACAGTGCTCATGAGGCAGAAGGCCGCGGTAAGGGCTCCGCACAGGACCCGGAACACTTTGGCCGGCCACTTCTCTCCGGCATCCCGCATGATCAGGCCCAGCCCCAGCGCGCACCGCGGAATCACCGGCATCGCGTAGCGGATGTTCATCGTGCAGGTAAAGGGGAAGGTGAAACAGAAGATATAATAGTTGATGAGATGCACGAAGAACAGCAGTCCCAGCGCCCCCTGCTGTACCCTGTCCATACTGCGGCTTTTGCGGATCAGCATCAGGAGGAAAAAGACCGTGCACAGGGCAAACAGCACCAGATTCACCCAGAACAGTGCCGGCCCCGTCGAAGCGATCTGGGGGAAATGCAGGTCGTTGATACTGTTGTTGCATTCATCGAACAGAGCCGTCTTGATGAGGCCCAGCGTGGGATTGAATTCATAATACGGAGCGCCCAGAAAACCGTACGCATCGTACACGTAATGAAGCTGCTCCCCGCCGAAATCGAACAGACGCTGCGAGACGCTCATGTCTCCCAGATACATGGACGAATTACTGTCCAGCGAAGGAATGAAGGTGAGCGGCACCCCGAAAGCGATGAGATTGCGGACCTGCCACCAGATCCCCAGGGGGATGCTGATCACGCCGAAGACGGCAAACTGCCCCAGATACGGGAGCGGCTTTTTGATATGGCGGATCAGGACGGCCGCAAACAGCAGGGCGATGGCCGGAGCGACCATGACGCCGGACAGTTTGCTCATAACACAGCCGCCCACGCACACGGCCAGGATCAGGATGTTCTTCCACGTGGGGTCCCGGTACCAGCGCAGAGCCTGCAGGAAAGAAGTCATGACCAGCAGCATCAGCAGCATATCGTTATTGTAAGAGCCTCCGAACAAGATAAAGGTCGGATGGAAGCAGACGATCGCCGCAGCGGCGAGCATCGGGCCGCCCCGCAGTCCCAGCGCCCGGAAAAGCCTCAGACAGACGATCACAGTCAGGCTGGACCAGAGCATGGGAAGTATCTGGATGGCCTCGCCCGCCGTCTGATAGGGGACACCGATCAGCGTAAGGCCCCGGAGGGCCAGGGCGCTCAGCCAGTAATGCAGCGGCGGATGATAGTACTGCCACATGGTCCGCACGTCAAAGTCCGGGAGCGTCAGACCGTTCTGATACCAGTATTCGATGTAGCCGATATGACCGATGCCCGCTGTCTGCGTGAAGGCTCCGGGATCGTGCTGCCGCTCCGTGGAATCTGTATACAGGACGTACAGAAAGCGCAGCAGGATGCCTGCGAGCACCAGCGCCGACAGAAGCACCTCCTCATTGGAGCCCTTGCGCTGCAGGCTTAAGGCCAGGAGGCACACGAGTCCCGCTCCGCCCGCGGCTGCGATGGCGGCGATCTTGTTTTCGCTCAGGGCTATGACGGCGGCGCCGCCCGCCAGACCGCAAACCAGGCCGACGCTCAGCAGGAAACGGTCGGCAACGCTCCTCCCGAGGCGGAAATACCAGATCGCAAACAGAGCCATCACGCTCAGCACGGCGCCCAGATAGACGCAGCTGCCGGCCGTGATCCCGTCCTTCTCGCCCCAGCCCAGCGGCAGGAGCACGGCGCAGAACAGCACGGTCAGCAAAGCGGCGCGTTCGCGCAGGAAAACAAGGAGTCCCTGCGGCGATCTTCGGGCGGACTGTTCCATGGTTACTCTCCTCTTACGATACGTTTTGCGGCGATCGGCACCCATCCACCGGATGGGCGTGACCGTCCCGTTGTTCTCTGGATACAAAAAAAGGCCGTGAGTCATGTCTGATATCAGGCACCTCACAGCCTTTCGAGCAGGGAAGATTATTCTTCGACTGCTTCCTTGACCTCTTCGACGGCCTCTTTGACGGCGTCGCAGACTTCCTCGGCAGCGTTGCAGCAGGCTTCGCAGGCCTCTTCGGCGCTGCATTCGCATTCTTTTTCGGCTTCCGCTTCCTTGGCAGCCTTCAGATCGGCAGCAGCCTTCTTGGCTTCTTCCACCGCGGCACGCACTTCGTCGGCAGCCTTCTTCAGGCCGGCTACGAACTCGCTGCCGGCAGCCTTGGCGCCGTTCTTCAGCTCGTCAAAAATACGACGGGTCTCCGCCTGGAATTCGGCAGTCCCTTCGCCGGACTGCTCGCCTTCGCCGGCCGTTTCCGGTTCGGCTTCCGTGCGGTTCTTGGAAAGATAATACAGGCCGCCGGCCAGTGCAGCACCGGCCAGAAGGCCAAACCATAATCCGCTCTTGTTGCTCATGTGTAAGTCCTCCTTAGAGATTGATCAGCAAACGCAACTATCATTGAAACACGTTTTCCGTCAGATGTCAATGCTTTTTTTGAAAAAAACGGACGAGTCCTCCCATCCGTCAGGACACTGTCGGACTGAAACGATATGCGTTACCGGTCCTCCTTCCCGTCAGTAACCGATATGCAGATGTTCGACGGAATCGCCGTCCTTGTCTCTCAGCTTCCAGCGGTATTCATATCCCCGTGCCTCATTTCTTTCCAGCTGGAAGACCGATTGGTACAGACCTTCCATTTCCTTTTCGGAAAGAATGACCAGCGCCTTGTAACTGTTTCCGTTCATGACATAGAATGCGCTTTGATTCTGTCCGCCGTAAATGTCCATCGTCACGCTGCTGTCGATCCTGATGCAGCCGTCCCCCCAGGGAGAGATCAGCTGAAGGCCCTGCGTCCCGTACCGGGCTGTATTTACCGCCAGATACCCGTCTCCGGTAAAAGTCACTGCATCATGATGGATATGACCGGGTTCATTATAACTGTCGACTCTCAGGATCCCTGTCAATTCGTTCTGACCTTCGAGGCGGATCGTAAATTCCGCACCCATGCCGTTGACCTGGAGGCTCCTTGCAGAGCAGTTCCTGAGTGTCAGTATATTCGTCTGTGCATCATACGTGATACCCAGACCGTCCGGGTCATCGTATCCGTAATACCGCGGATCATCTTCATTGTAATCTGCAACATGGTAGATATGGATCCCCGGATCAAGGACATTATAATCGACGATCAGTTCTCCATTTTCATCGTATTGGTTCAGATACAGATAGATATCTCCCTGGTTCAAGGCGGGTGCGGTATGCGGGATCTCCGGGAAGACAGGATCTCCCCCCACAGGACGGGTGATCAGATAGGGATCGCTGTCAGTCCCTCCGTTCGGACGCAGAGACAGGTGTGCAGCCACATTCCCGGTGCCTTCTTCACGCAGTACCCATACCGGCCATTCATCGTCGGTTCCTTTCTCATTGGAGAGCACAATGCCTTCCACCGGCTTCTCAGAAAGATAGTAGATCGGTTTTTCCATCGTCGTTCCAAAAGCCTGGAAGAGGTCGCGTTCTCCGTTTCCGTAAAGATCCATCCTCACGTCCGGGCCGATCAGGAAGCAATGCCGGCCTCCGCTCCCGATAAGGAAAAGCGCCGAGTGGGTTGTTCCCCGTCCCGTATTGAGTGCCAGATATCCGCTGCCGGTGATCGTTACACAGTCATCAGTCCCCTCTCCGGCAATAAAGAGGAGTTCCTCCGTAAGGATATTCTCCCCCTTCAGATGGATGGAGAAGTCGGAGCCCATTCCCGAGATGATCATAGCTCCTCCCCGGAAATTATCCAAAGTCAGGGTATTGCTTTCCTGATCATAGTGCAACCCGCGTTCCTCGTGTTTTTCAACATCCGAAGAAACTTTAGCGCCGTATCCCCCGGAATAGTCGGCAGACAGGTAATAATTGTTCACCAGTTCACCGGAATCCTCGGAGAAGTAGGTATAGTTGACATAGCATCCCAATCCTGCGGCGGAGTAGGGGATCTCCGGGAAGGAGGCGTCGCCGCCGACAGGCAGCAGGGTCCCCTCGCTCTTATCCGGATCCGCGGACGCGCCCGATCGCGGACGAAGCCTCAGGTGCTCGGCCGCGCTCCAGGGCGGGCTCTCGAACAGATCCCAGACGTTCCCGCCGTCCGGGCTCTCTCCGTGTTCTTTCTCGGCCCGGAGCCAGTAACCGCTGACCGGACGCTCCGAGAGATAATAGACGGGTTTTTCCATCGTCGTTCCGTAAACGCTCAGGCAGGGCATGTTCCCGCCCCCGTAAATGTCCAGCGACACGTCCGGACCGATCATAAGACAGTTTTTCCCGCCTTGGCCGGTCATCAAAAGCCCGGTTTCGCGGTAACGCCCCGTATTGACCTTCAGGGAACCGTTGCCGGTCAGGGTGACGCAGTCGTTCTTCCCCTCGCGGCACTGAACGAGGAGTTCTCCCTTCAGGCTGTTTTCCCCTTTCAGGCGGATCGTAAAATCGGAGCCCATCCACTGGACCGTCAGTGACTGCCCCTCAAAGTTTTCCATCGTCAGCGTGTTGCTCTCCCGGTCATAGGACAGGCCGAGTTCCTCGTACCGGCTGTTTTGATAGTGCGGATCCGCATCCGGGTCGCCCTGAGAGCCGCTGACACGCAGGAAGCCGCCCGATACCCCGTCGATGAGATCGGAAGGCATCGTGAAAAAGATCAGCCCCTCCTCCGAGGGAGCAGTATAGGATATCTGCGGAAAGCGGCTGTCCCCGCCCAGCGGGAGAACGTTCTCGTCCTCCGGCAGGAAAGGCCCGTGCGAGTGCTCCGAAAATTCCTCAAAGAGGACGCTGTCGTTGAATAAGCCGTCGATCCCCAGAAAATCCAGGCCGAAGGAACTCGTCACCAGGACCACGCTGGCCGCCACGGCAGCCGCCTGCAGCAGCAGCGAGCGCCGAAACAGCGACCTTTTGGCGCCGGCTTTTTCTGCGGTCTCCCGTGCCGGCTGAGCGGTCTGCAGCGTCTCGGAGACCGTAGGATCCGCCGGCGCGCGCAAATCCCGCCCCGGCGCGCCGGCAAAACGGCTTTGGTCGCGCAGCGTTTCCGGGATCTCCGGCGGGAGGGAGTATTCCTCCGCCGGCAGCGTATATTCAGAATCCAGCGTATGTCTTTGCATCAGAAGCCTGCTTTCTCTCCGGAGGGCGCTTGACGCCTCTTGTCATCGGAGCTCAAAATCGATCCGGATGCCCGCGCCCTTTCGATGAACGGTCCCGCAGGCGCCGCTGATCACAGGCATCATAGGGGGCAGATGCCCCAGATCCAGATCCATCAGTATGGGAACGCCCAGTTCCCCCACCGCTCCCAGCACGGCTTCATACTGGTCCAGGCCCATCATCTCTTCGCCCATGCACAGCGGGCGGCCGAACAGGAAGGCCCGTACGTGTTCGAACCAGCCGGCCTCGCGCATTTGCCAGAGAGCGCGGCGGATATCGAAAACGTTCAGATCACAGGCTTCGAGGAACCAGATGATCCCGTCCTGCGCGTAACGTTGGCAGAACTCCCGGGTGTGGTCGAAACGCGTGCCCAGCAGTGTGACCAGACAGTCCAGACAGCCGCCCAGAAAGCGGCCGGTGAACGGCCGCAGGTCCCAGCCATGCAGCACCGGGCGGCTCGCCTCCGTCAGATGATACGCCGCCAGCGGATCTTCTTCCGAGCGCACGCTCTCACTCTCCCAGCGGGGGTAGCTGCTGACCGAAAGGCTCGTGCCGCGCAGCAGCGACAGCGCGTCTTCCAGGGAGCGGTACATGGGCCTCATGCCGAACGATGGCGCGCAGGGGCCGTAGACGGCGGCCGTATCACACAGAGTCGTCAGCAGATAAGTGAGATACGTATTATCGGAATAGCCCATGAACCACTTGGGCGGCGCTTTCCGGATTGCCTCGAAATCCACGTGCCGCAGGCCTTCGCAGAGCAGCTCGCCGCCGCCGACGGAGATCACCGCGTCGGCCTTGGGCGAGGTCATGAGCTGCGTGAACTCCGCGCCGCAGTCCTCTTCCGGGGCGCTACGTCCGACGGCGTCCGCGCGGCGGACATTCGGTCCTTCCAGCGTTTTCCATCCGCGGCGGTGAAAGCGCCTGAGCGCCGCGTCAAACAGCGTGATATAGGGTTCTGTCGCGGCTCCGAAGGAAGGGGCTGCAAAACCGATGGTCCCTCCCTCCGGCAGAAAAGCCGGATATCTCATAGGGTCTTCCTCTCTTTGCCGGGTTATCGCAGGAAGCCGCTGATGATCTGCTCTTCCGCTTCCGCCTCCGTGAGCCCCAGCGACATCAGTTTGATCAGCTGCTCCCCGGCGATCTTGCCGATAGCCGCCTCATGGATCAGCTGGGCGTCCACATGGTTCGCCTCCAGACGGGGCACGGCGATGACCCGCGCCCGGTCCATGATGATCGCGTCGCACTCCGCGTGGCCGCGGCAGCGGGTATTGCCGATCACAGCGGCCTCGAAGCTCTGCGCGGAATCGCCGCGCGCCACGGAACGGGAGACTACGTCCGTACGGGAGCCCTCTCCGTTCAGATGCACCGTATAAATGCTTGCGGCCTTCTGGCTGCCGTGCGTCATCAGGGCTTCCTTCACGATCAGCTGCGCTCCTTCGGCCAGTTCGGCCACAGTCGTGCGCACGGTGGAGTCGACGCCCTTGATCTGCGTCATCTCCAGCTCCGCATAACTGTTTTTCTCCTGATAAACCTCCGTCACCGGATTCAGGATGCGCTTCCCTTCACCGTCGCCGGTACCGTAATGCTTCTCCACATAGCGCACACGTGAGTTTTCGCCTATAAAGAAGCGATGTACGCCGTCGTGTTCGGAGTCCTGCTTGCCGCAGTTGGAGATGCCGCAGCCGGCCACGATCGTCACATCGCAGTCGCGGCCGATATAAAAATCATTGTAGACGGTCTCGCTCAGCCCGCTTTCGCTGAGCACGACCGGGATATGCACGCTCTCGCCGCGCGTCCCGTCCTGGATGCGGATGTCGATCCCGCTTTTGTCCGTCTTGGAGACGATATCGATATGCGCGGTCGTTTTCCGCGAGTCCGTCGCGCCGTTGGCCCGGATATTGTAGGCGCCCTCCGGCACTTTGTGCAGGCCGGCGATCTCTTCCAGCAATTGTCTCTGTATCGCATCCAGCATGGCTCAGCCCTCCTGTTCCAGACGGCTGCAGGCCGCGTTCTGTGCCGACGACGTGCCCAGGATCTCCGGGAGCACTTCGTCGCGCGGACCCTGCCGCACCACTTTGCCGCCGTCGATCACGACGATCTCATCCGCGATGGACAGGATCCTTTCCTGATGGGAAATGATCATGACCGTGCCGCGCGAGGTCTCGCGGATCGATTCGAACACCTTGATCAGATTCTGGAAGCTCCAGATATCGATGCCGGCCTCCGGCTCGTCAAACAGCGAGCAGGCCGTGCCGCGCGCCAGGACCGTGGCGATCTCGATGCGCTTCAGTTCTCCGCCGGAGAGTGAATCGTTGACTTCCCGGTAGATATAATCCTTGGCGCACAGACCGACGCGGGAAAGATACCCGCAGGCCACCGCGACCGATACGGGATGGCCGACCGCCAGCCGCAGCAGGTCGATGACGCGGATGCCCTTGAAGCGGACCGGCTGCTGGAAGGCAAAACTGATCCCCCGGCGTGCCCGCTCCGTGACGCTGAGATGGGTGATATCTTCGCCGTTCAACAGGATCTTTCCGCCGGTGACCGGCCGGATCCCCATGATCAGGCGGGCCAGCGTGGATTTGCCTCCGCCGTTAGGTCCGGTCACCACCAGAAATTTCCCGTCTTCCACGGTCAGATCCAGATCATCGATGATGGTCAGATCTTCCTGATCCTCCCGCACGCGGTAGGAAACATGCTGCAGTTCCAACATAAGTGATCGCTCCTTCGGCCGCAGGGCCTTCTGTTGTCAGGGATCGGCCTTTGAAAGGCCGTGTTGCTCTTCGTATAGGATATCGGAAAACCCGCTGTTTGTCAATCTTGTCCGGCGTCCTCTGTTATGCTACAATCAGTACCGGATCCCGCGATCTTTCGATCAAAAAACCGCCGGAGCGCAGGGCGTATAATCCGGCAGGGGGAAGGACTGTTTCATGAGACTGGATAAATTTCTGACCGAATGCGGCGTCTGCAGCCGGCGTGAAGCCGCGCGCTGCGCGCGGAGCGGGCGAGTACTGGTGAACGGGGAAGTCTGCCGTGACGGCGCGCGGCATATCGACCCGGAAAAGGACCGCGTGGTCTTTGCCGGAAAAGAGCTCTGCTACCGCCGTTTCGTTTACGTGATGCTCAACAAGCCGGCCGGTCTGGTTTCCGCCACGGACGATGCACGGGAAACGACGGTCCTCAGCCTGCTCCCGGAAGATTTGCGCCGCCGGGAACTGTTCCCCTGCGGACGGCTGGACAAGGACACCACCGGGCTCCTCATCCTCACCGACGACGGGGCCTCGGCCCACCGCCGGCTCTCGCCCAGGCATCACGCCGAAAAGACCTACCGTTTCCGCACGCTGCCGCCCCTGTCCGCCGCCGATCTTCCGGTGCTGGAAGCGGGCGTTCTGCTGGACGACGGCTACCGCACGCTGCCCTGCCGCGTAACGGCGGACGGGGAAGACGGCCGGGGCACCATCACCCTCACGGAGGGCAAATACCACCAGATCAAACGCATGATGGAGGCCGTGGGCACGCGGATCGTCGAACTGGAGCGCGTCAGTTTTGCGGGGATCCGTCTGGATCCCGCGCTGGCGCCCGGTTTCTGGCGTTACCTTTCGCCCGAAGAAGAAGCCCTCTTCACCGGCGAAGCCGGCCCTGACGGACCGTAGACGCTGCCTCCGGCAACGGACCGGGGCGCCCGTCACTCCGGGTCCGAGGGCTCCGGCCGGATGTCGGTGATATCGTCGGCCGGGATCTCGGTCGAGGCCTCATCCGCCAGGATCAGCCGCCGCCTGGAAGGGTCCGCCGCGCGAAGCGCGGCCGTGATCCGGACCAGCCGTCCGCCTTCCTTGTGTTCATCCGGCACAAAGTATTCAAACTGCGCCCGGCGGCCCGGCTGCGCACGCAGCACGGAAAGGGCCTCGTCCAGGCGCCTCTTTTCTTCCTCTGTCAGGACCGGACGGGCGGCCGTCAGGCGAGCTGTCTCATCCAGAGACGCCCCGAATCCGGTCAGCGCCGCAAACGGAGAAAACTGCGCGGCCCGTTCGATCGGGGACATGCGCCGGCGCGTCCCCGGGACAGGGTACGGACGGCCGATCAGGTCGGCATATTCTGTTTCCGCCTCAGTCTTCATGTTCCGTCTCCTCTTCTCCCCAGGCCCGGTGTCCGCCCACCTGGCGGTTGCGCTCCCGGGTCGTGGCGCCTTCTTCGTAATTCATGCCACGCAGGATCGCGTTTTTGCCGAAGCGCTCTTTGATGGACAGCACCGCTTCCTGCATGCTGCGTTCCCGCCGGAGTGCCTCCTCTTCTTCTCGTTTTTCTTTTTCCCGCTTCTCATAATCGGTAAACAGATCCAGCTGCTCCCACGGCGGCTCTGCCACGGCAGGGACGTCTTCCTCGCGCAGCACATGGTTGGCGACTACGTACGCACGGCGCACCAGGAGCGAAGGATCCACGATACGGTCATACAGTCCGGAGACCGCCTCCAGGATCCGCTGCCCCGAAGAACTGTAGCCGCCCAGGTTGACACTTCCGTGCGCATCCTTGGGGACCTTCCGGCCGTAGCGGTCCGTGATCACCGGGCCCCGGTAGGCCTCCCGGCGGGCGGGATCCGTCAGATTCTCCGTATCATAACAGACGGTCAGTACCATCTGGTCCGTCATCAGCTTCTTTTCCACCAGATCCAGCACCAGAAGGTCCGTCATCTCCCGGACGATCAGCCGTCCTTTCTCAAACGGATACGGCCGGCTGAGCACCTGCCCGGAACTGAGACTGCTGGAAGCGGGACGAAAGGCCTTGATATCCGCGATCGTGCAGGGTTCGTATCCCCAGGCGTGATCGATCAGCAGCTCCGCGTTCACTCCGAACAGCCGGTACAGCAGATCTTCGTGGAGGATGGAGATGCGGGCGATATCGCCCATCGTACGGATCCCGTAGCGGGCCAGCCGCGTACTGATCCCGCGGCCCACGCGCCAGAAATCCGTGAGGGGCCGGTGACACCACAGCTGCCGCCGGTATGCGGCTTCATCCAGCTCCGCGATCCTCGCGCCGTCCGCATCGGCGGGGATATGTTTGGCCACGATATCCATGGCCACTTTCGCCAGATACAGATTCGTCCCGATGCCCGCGGTGGCGGTGATGCCCGTCTCGACCAGCACCTCGCGGATCAGTTTCAGCGCAAAGTCGCGCGCAGAAAGCCCGAACAGCTTCAAATACGCCGTCACATCAATGAAGACCTCGTCGACCGAATACACGTGGATATCTTCCGGCGCGACATAGCGCAGGTAGATCTGATAGATCTGATTGGAGATCTGCATATAATAGCCCAGCCGGGGCGGGGCCACGATATATCCGATACCCAAAGAGGGATCGCCGGCGAGCGCAGGTGCGCTGTCCGACGATCCCTTGATCGTTCCTCCGGGCGCTTTTTTCGCCCGTTCGGCATTGGCCTGCCCTACTTTTTCCACGACTTCGAACAGACGGGCCCGCCCGGAGATCCCCAGGCTCTTCAGCGCCGGGGATACCGCCAGGCAGATGGTCTTTTCCGTCCGCTCGGGATCCGCCACGACCAGCAGCGTGGTCAGAGGATCCCGCCCGCGTGAGACGCACTCCACGGAAGCGTAGAAAGACTTCAGGTCAATGGCCAGATAGGTTTTTTGCGGCTGTGCGGATCCCATACCCGGGCCGGCCGCTTATTCGTACAGTTTGACGAACTTCTTGGCGTCCGTACTGAACTGGACCGACTTGTCCTTGAGCGCCACGACGACCATCTTGCCGTTGGAAGAAATGGTCACGATATCGTCGCTGAAGGTCGCATACTTGGTGGCCTTGCCGCCGGTCGAGCCGTACAGCACGTTGTCGATGCAGTACAGGATGACCTTGCCGTTGTAGATCTGCAGATCGTCCGGTTCTTCGTCCAGGAGCTTCACGGGCTTGGCCGTTCCCTTCTGTACGAAGAATTCTTTATCCTTCATGTAGCAGATGGTCTTGCCGTCTTCCAGCACGCCCAGCAGATCGGAAGAGGACTTGATCTCCGACACCAGATCCACAGGTTCCGGATCGGTCTTGCTGCCGTTCACCTGGCGGATCTTCTCATTGTAGTAGTAAACGATCGTTTTTCCGTCCGCAGCCACATACAGGGTAGAACTGCTCTTGGCGACCGTCTCGGCTTCCAGTTTGTTGTTCAGACGGATGATCCGCTCATTGGACGCGTTGTAGAAGAACTGATTGGTGAAGTTCTTGACGTTATAGGTCACAGCGCTCGTGCCGCGCACCGAGTTGGACTTGGACTTAAGATCATGGCCCTTCAGAGTGACGCTGTAGCTGAACAGGCTCTGCTTTTCGCCGGCTTTGGCGCAGTAGACGGTCTTTTCCCCGTTGTACAGATAGCAGACGGTATGATCCTGATTCAGGTAAAGCGTGGCGCGGGTATCATTCAGTTTGACTTTGGTCTCGTCGTTATACTTCTTCTGCACGTACATGGCATTGTTGTCATCCAGACGCACATAGTAGACGTACTGAGCCTTCGAAGCCAGCGCGATGGCGACCTTGTTCTTGCCGAGGCTGGTGGCTTCCTTGCCGCCGTCCCAGATATAGCCGATGAGCACCGACGCGTCGTCTTCCGACTGGACCGCATAACCGACCGCGCTTCCGTCAGGAGCCACGCAGATCGAGTTTGTCACGACCGACCCCGCGATCTTGGTGCCCTTCTTGCCGATCTTCGCCACGTACAGCGAGCCGTCGGAGATATAAACCGCCGTGCTGCCGTCATCGGAGATCCAGGCGTTGGTCACTTCCTCGGCGATCTTCTCGATCTTGTTGGCCTGCACATAATACAGGATCTTGCCGCTCGTGCGGATCAGCTCCATGCTGGAATCCAGGCTGTAATAGCTGGAACTCACGGAAGAATCCACCGTTTTCTTGAAGATCTTGTTCCCCGCTTCCGAGATGACCAGGACCTCTGCGTCTTCACTCGACGGCTGGATGGCCGTGATCATGTTCTTTTTGCCGCTGCCGGAGAACAGATTGGCAATCACGGCGATCAGCACGATGAGACCGACCACGGCAGCTCCCGCGAGAGCCGCCAGCTTCACCGGGAAGGGCTTTGCTTCTTCCTGGACCGGAGCCTGTTCGTACTGCGGCTGATACTCCTGCTGCGGTTCTTCGTATACCGGTTCCTCAGGCTGAGCCGCCGCCGTCTGGACCGGGGTCCCGCAATTCGGGCAGAAGCGGGCGCCCTCTTCCAGAGGGGCGTTGCAATTCGGACAATTCATAAAATACCTCCCATTTCATCGACGGTTTTCCGCCTTTGGATATAGTATATCATATCGGACCGGATTTGCAACACGATTTGCCGGTTTTTACGACGGAAACCGTGAAGCAGGCGTCAGATCTGCCGGGCGAGGGGCCGGCCGCCGGCCGGGCCGATGCGCCGCCGCAACACAAAAAGGCCTTCTGACGGTTTGTCAGAAGGCCCCGGTCTCTGCGGTTGTTTCACCGCCTCTTTCCGGTTTACCCGGCCGCACTCAGGCTTTGGCTTTCAGCGCCTCTTCCACGGAGACCGCCACGGAAACGGTGGCGCCGACCATGGGGTTGTTGCCCATGCCGATCAGGCCCATCATCTCCACGTGCGCCGGAACGGAGGAGGAGCCCGCGAACTGCGCGTCGGAATGCATCCGGCCCATGGTGTCAGTCATGCCGTAGGAAGCGGGACCGGCCGCCATGTTGTCGGGATGCAGGGTGCGCCCGGTGCCGCCGCCGGAGGCCACGGAGAAGTATTTCTTCCCGGCTTCCAGGCGTTCCTTCTTATAGGTGCCCGCGACCGGGTGCTGGAAGCGCGTAGGGTTCGTGGAATTGCCGGTGATGGAGATATCCACGTTTTCCTTCCACATGATCGCGACGCCTTCGGTCACGTCGTTGGCGCCGTAGCAGTTGACTTTGGCGCGAAGGCCCTTGGAATAGCTCTTGCGGAAGACCTCTTCCACCTGTCCGGTGTAGTAGTTCATCCGGGTCTCCACATAGGTGAAACCGTTGATGCGGGCGATGATCTGCGCTGCATCCTTGCCCAGGCCGTTCAGAATGACGCGCAGGGGCTTGGTGCGGACTTTATTGGCCTTTTCGGCGATGCCGATGGCGCCTTCCGCAGCGGCAAACGACTCGTGTCCGGCCAGGAAAGCAAAGCATTCCGTCTCGTCTTCGAGCAGCATCTTGCCCAGGTTGCCGTGGCCCAGACCGACTTTGCGCTGGTCGGCGACGGAACCGGGGATGCAGAAGGCCTGCAGACCTTCGCCGATGGCTGCCGCAGCATCCGCCGCGCGCGTGCAGTTCTTTTTGATCGCGATGGCCGCGCCCACGATGTAGGCCCAGCAGGCATTCTCAAAGCAGATGGGCTGGATCTTTTTCACCTGCGCGTAGACGTCCAGGCCGGCATCCTCGGTGATCTTGCGGGCCTCTTCGAGGGAGGAGATCCCGTACTTGCCCAGCACTTCGTTGATCTGGGGGATCCTTCTTTCGTACGATTCAAACAATGCCATGTCGGTCACTCCTTTCTCGGGTCGACGATGCGGACAGCGTCAGCCACACGGCCGTACTGGCCTTTGGCTTTTTCCCAGGCTTCGTTGGGCGTCAGACCGGCCTTGATGAAGTCGGCCATCTTGCCCAGGTTCACGAACTGGTAGCCGATGATGAGGTCATCTTCGTCCAGAGCGATGCCCGTCACATAGCCTTCGGCCATTTCCAGATAGCGCGGGCCCTTCTTGAGGGTGCCGTACATGGTGCCCACCTGCGAACGCAGGCCCTTGCCCAGGTCTTCCAGACCGGCGCCGATGGCCAGGCCGCCTTCGGAGAACGCGCTCTGGCTGCGGCCGTAGGCGATCTGCAGGAACAGTTCGCGCATGGCGGTGTTGATGGCGTCGCAGACCAGGTCGGTGTTCAGCGCTTCCAGAATGGTACGGCCGGGCAGGATCTCCGCGGCCATGGCGGCGGAATGGGTCATGCCGGAGCAGCCGATAGTCTCGACGAGCGCTTCCTGGATGATGCCGTCCTTCACGTTCAGCGTCAGCTTGCAGCAGCCCTGCTGAGGCGCGCACCAGCCGATGCCGTGGGTAAAGCCGGAGATGTCTTTGACTTCCTTGGCCTGGACCCATTTGGCTTCTTCGGGAATGGGCGCCGCGCCGTGGTTCACGCCCTGCGCGATGGGGCACATGGCGTTGACTTCCTGTGTGTAGATCATGTTGTTCCTCCCGATGGTTTATTCTTTTGCGCTGCCTTTACCGGAGCAGCAGGGAATGGCCGGTCATCTCCGCCGGCTGCGGAAGCTGCATCATCTCAAGCAGCGTCGGGACGATATCGCAGAGCCGTCCGCCCTCTGCCAGTCTGACGCCTTTGTCGTAATTGATCAGGATGAAAGGCACCGGATTGGTGGTATGCGCCGTCATGGGCTCGCCGGTCTCATAATCGATCATCTCATCCACATTGCCGTGATCGGCGCAGAGGAACATCTGGCCGTTCACCTTGCGGAGCGCTTCCACGGCGCGTCCGACGCAGGTATCGATGGTCTCCACGGCGCGCACCGCGGCGGAAAAGACGCCGGTATGGCCCACCATGTCAGGATTGGCGAAGTTGATGATGATCACATCGTACTGCCCGGACAGGATCGCTTCGACCAGCCTGTCGCAGACTGCCGGGGCGCTCATCTCCGGCTGTAGGTCGTAGGTGGCCACCTTCGGGGACGGGACCAGAATGCGGTCCTCGCCCGGATTGGGCTCTTCGACGCCGCCGTTGAAGAAGAACGTCACGTGCGCGTACTTTTCCGTCTCGGCCAGCCGCAGCTGCCTGAGGCCCAGCGCCGAAAGATACTGTCCGAAGGTATTGGTCAGTTTTTCTTTTTCGAACGCTACCAGATGGCCGGGGATCGTGTGGTCATAGTCGGTAAAGAAGACGTAGGTCAGATCCGTAAGCTGCTCTCTCTCAAAGCCGGCAAAGGCCGGATCCAGGAACGCGCGGGAGATCTCCCGTGCGCGGTCGGGCCGGAAGTTGAAGAAGATCACGGAATCGCCGCTCTTCACGCGGGGCGCGGGGGCGCCGTTTTGAAGGGTCACGATGGGCTCGATGAATTCATCGGTCACACCGCGGGCGTAGGAGGCCTCCACGGCAGCCAGCGGATCCCCGGTCTGCTCGCCTTCGCCCAGCGTGAGGGCGCGGTAGGCGCGCACGACACGTTCCCAGCGGTTATCGCGGTCCATCGCGTAATAGCGTCCGATCACGGAGCCGATCACGCCGGTGCCGGTCTGCCGCATTTTCTCTGCGATCTCCTGCAGGTACCCGCGGCCGGAGGTCGGAGGCGTATCGCGTCCGTCCATGAAGGCGTGCAGCACCAGCGTCTCCACCCCTTCCTTTTTGGCCAGATCGACCAGCGCCTTGACGTGTTCGATGTGGCTGTGGACGCCGCCGTCCGAAAGCAGGCCGAACAGATGCAGCGCTCCGCCTGTCTTCTTCACATGCGCGCAGGCCTCCAGCAGGGCGGGGTTCTCAAAGAAATCGCCGTCCTGGATGGCTTTGGTGATCTTGGTCAGATCCTGATAGATCACGCGGCCGGCGCCCATATTCATGTGGCCGACCTCGGAGTTGCCCATCTGTCCCTCGGGCAGGCCCACGGCCAGTCCGCTGGCCTGTCCCTGCACGTGAGGGTAACGGCGTTTGATCTTGTCCAGATTCGGCGTCTTCGCCGCAAAGATCGCGTTGCCTTTGCGGCGTTTATTGATGCCGAAACCGTCCAGGATCATCAGAACGGTAGGTCTTTTCATTCGGGCTTTACCACCTTCGCAAAGTCGGGCTTCAGGCTCGCGCCGCCGACCAGACCGCCGTCGATGTCGGGCTGGGCAAACAGTTCCTTCGCATTGGAGGGAGCGACGCTGCCGCCGTACTGGATGCGGATCTTTTCGGCCGTTTCGCAGCCGTACAGCTCGCAGATCACCTGCCGGATGGCCGCGCAGACTTCCTCGGCCTGGGCGGTCGTGGCGACCTTGCCGGTGCCGATGGCCCAGATGGGCTCGTACGCGATCACGGCGCGGGCCGCGTCGGCGGCCGGCACGTTCAGGAAGGCGATCTTGATCTGCTGGCGGACGAAGTCGATGGTGATGCCCTGCTCGCGCTGCGTCAGCGTCTCGCCGCAGCAGATGATGGGCGTCAGGCCGTGCTCAAAAGCTTTGAGGACCTTCTTGTTGACGCCTTCGTTCGTCTCGGCAAAGTATTCGCGGCGCTCGGAATGGCCCAGGATCACATATTCGACACCGGCATCGGCGAGCATGTTCGGAGCGATCTCGCCGGTGAAGGCGCCCTTTTCTTCGAAGTACATGTTTTCCGCGCCGATCCGGATGTTGCTGCCGGCGGCCGCCTGTACGGCGGGGACCAGGCTGATGGCAGGCACACAGAAGACCACGTCGCAGTCGGCGCCAGCAAGGAGCGGCTTCATCTGCTCGATGAACGCCACGGTCTCGCTGGGAGTCTTGTTCATTTTCCAGTTGCCGGCCACGATGCGGCGGCGGCCCTGGGGACGGTCATCCGCGGCAGCCACGCCGGGCAGGATCTTGCCTTCCAGGAATTCCAGGGAGGCGCCGCCGCCGGTGGAGATGTGGCTCATCTTGTCCGCGAATCCCATCTGGTTCACGGCTGCGGCCGAATCGCCGCCGCCGATCACGGTCACGGCGTCGGCATCGGCCATCGCCTGCGCGATCGCGCGGGTGCCGGCAGCCAGCACAGGGTTTTCAAAAACGCCCATGGGGCCGTTCCATACGACCGTTTTGGCGGAAAGGATGGCGCTGCGGAACAGTTCGACGGACTTCGGTCCGATGTCCAGGCCTTCCTTGTCGGCCGGGATCCTGCTGCTTTCCACGGTCTCGATCTCGACGGGGGCGTCGATCGGATCCGGGAAGGCGTCGGTCACCGCGGTGTCGACCGGCAGGAGCAGGGTCTTGCCCAGTTTCTTTGCCTTTTTGATCATCTCGGCGCAGTATTCGATCTTCGTGTCATCCACCAGGGACTTGCCGACTTCGCAGCCCTGGGCTTTCAGGAACGTATAAGCCATGCCGCCGCCGATGATCAGCGTGTCGCACTTTTCCAGCAGGTTGGAGATGACGTTGAGCTTATCCGCCACTTTGGCGCCGCCCAGGATGGCAACGAACGGACGCTCGGGGTTCTCCACGGCGTTGCCCAGGAAGTTGATCTCCTTTTCCATCAGGTAGCCGACGGCGCACTCTCCGCCCTTGGCGCGGATGAAATCGGTCACGCCGGCCACGGAAGCGTGGGCGCGGTGCGCGGAACCGAAGGCGTCGCAGACGTAGGAATCGGCCAGCTCGGCCAGCTCGCGGCTGAAGGCTTCGCCGTTGGCGGTCTCTTCCTTGCCGCGGAAGCGGGTGTTCTGCAGCAGGACGATATCGCCGTCCTTCATGGCGGCTACGGCTGCCGTGGCGGCTTCGCCGGTCACATGATCGTCATTCACGAAGTTCACCGGGCGTCCCAGCAGTTCGGAAAGGCGCACGCCCACGGCGGCGAGGGATTCGCCGGGATTGGGGCCGTTTTTCACTTTGCCCAGATGGGAGCAGAGGATCACGCGGGCGCCCTTCTCCAGCAGCGTGCAGATGGTGGGCAGCGCGGCGCGGATGCGGGTGTCGTCGGTGATGACGCCGTTCTTCATGGGGACATTAAAATCACAGCGGACGAGGATCCGCTGTCCCGTGACCTTCAGGTCGTTTACATTCTTTTTTACAAGCATGGGTGATTCTCCTCCTGAAAAAAGGGAGACAGAAGCCCCTTGCGGCGCCTGTCTCCCGCTTGTCGGTCTGAAATTAAGCCAGTTCGGCGAAGTACTTGATGGTGCGGACCATCTGGCTGGTATAGGAGTTCTCGTTGTCATACCAGGAAACGACCTGGACCTGGGTGTTGCCGTCGCCGATCGGAAGGACCATCGTCTGGGTGGCGTCGAACAGGGAACCGTAGGTCATGCCGATGATATCGCTGGAAACGATCTCGTCCTCGGTATAGCCGAAGGAAGGGCTGGAAGCAGCCTTCATGGCTTCGTTGATCTGGGCCTTGGTCACTTCGCCCTTGACGACCGCGATCAGGATCGTGGTGGAACCGGTCGGGGTCGGGACACGCTGGGCAGCGCCGATCAGTTTGCCGTTCAGTTCCGGGATGACCAGGCCGATAGCCTTGGCAGCGCCGGTGGAGTTCGGAACGATGTTGATGGCGCCGGCACGGCTGCGGCGCAGGTCGCCCTTGCGCTGAGGGCCGTCCAGGATCATCTGGTCGCCGGTGTAGGCGTGGATGGTGGTCATGATGCCGCTCTGGATGGGAGCCAGATTGTGCAGAGCCTGAGTCATGGGGGCCAGGCAGTTGGTCGTGCAGGAGGCGGCGGAGATGATCTTGTCGTCCGGAGTCAGGGTCTTTTCGTTGACGCCGTATACGATGGTAGGCAGGTCATTGCCCGCGGGAGCGGAGATGACGACCTTCTTGGCGCCGGCCTGAAGGTGGGCGGAAGCCTTGGCCTTGGAGGTATAGAAACCGGTGCATTCCAGAACTACGTCCACACCGACCTTCTTCCACGGAAGCTTGGAGGCATCCGGTTCCTTGAAGATGGTGATCTTCTTGCCGGCGACTTCGATATAGTCTTCCCCGGCCACAACGGTATCCTTCAGCGCGAAGGAGCCCTGCGTGGAGTCATATTTCAGCAGATGCGCCAGCATTCTGGGGTCGGTCAGGTCGTTGATCGCGACTACCTTGTAACCCTTGGCAGTGAACATCTGACGAAATGCCAGGCGGCCGATGCGGCCAAAACCGTTGATTGCTACTCTTACCATGTTTCTTTCCTCCTGAAATCATGCTTGGCATATTATTTTGGGGATGCCCGGATGGTTTTCGCCGCTGCCGCGCGGCACAAAAGGGCCCATCCCCGGACAGGCGTTATTATATTAACAAACTGCGCCGTTCCCGTCAAGCGGGACTTGCGCTCTTTCCGTCTTTTTTATGTTTTTTTGCGAAAAAACCGCGTCAGTTTTTTCGCAGGCAGAACATCCCGAAGGTATTGGGGCCGCAGTGGCACGAGATCGCGGAACTGGCCGGATATTCGATCACCTCGCGGAAGATCTTCCGGTCTTTCACATAGTTCACGAGCCGTTCCAGCAGCGCGGGATCGGTGACCGTATGGCAGATGTACGCCATGTCCGTCTCGTACGCAGGGAGGTTTTTCAGTTTGTCGTCGAGGTAGTTAAAAAGCACGCGTTCAAAGGTCCCGCGGTACTTTTTGCCCACGGTCATCGACCCGTCGCGGATCACGATCTCCGGCCGCAGCTGGAGAAGGTTTGCCCCCATCAGCGCCAGCGCCGAGCAGCGCCCGCCCTTCTGGAGGTATTCCAGGCTCTCGATGACGAAGTTTCCGTCGATGCGCTTCTTCCAGGCGTTCAGGTGCGCGCACAGTTCCTCCGGCGGCAGGCTGTCCGCCAGACGCGCGGCCTCGATGGCCAGCATGGCGCTCCCGCCGGACAGGTTCTCCGAATCGATCACATAGACGTTCGGAAGATCGGCGGCGGCCAGCGCGGCGTTTGCACAGCAGCTGGAGATGCCGGAGCTTTTGGCGATATGGATCACGGCGTGATCCTCTCCTGCCAGTCCGGAAAAAAACTGCGCATATTCGCCCGGATTGGCGGCTGCCGTCTTCGGCAGCGTGCGGGTCTGCTGATAGAAGGCAAACAGATCCTTTTGAGTGATGTCGGGATAGTCCGGCAGCTGTTTTTCGCCCAGGACAACGTAAGAAGCAATGACCCGAATGTCCAGAGCGCGGATCATTTCGGGCGGCATGTCAAAGGTGCTGTCCGCTGTGATCACGGTCTTTTTCATAGTGATCCTCCTCTCATAGCATCAGATGATAAGGGCACCGGGCTGCCGCCCGGGCCCGGAACTACTCGGCCGTCCGGTCCAGATCCGGGATCTGCCAATCCACGGGAGAGACGCCGTGTTCGCAAAGGAACGCGTTGGCGCGGCTGAAATGGCGGCATCCGAAAAAGCCCCGATAAGCCGAAAGAGGGCTCGGATGAGGCGCCGTGAGCACCAGATGCGCCGGATTGTTGAGCATGGACGCTTTTTCGGCAGCCGGTCGGCCCCAGAGCAGAAAAACGATGGGCCGCTCCTGGGCGTTCAACACCCGGATGACCGCATCGGTGAATTCCTCCCAGCCGATGCCCCGGTGCGAGGCGGCGCGGTGGGCGCGCACGGTCAGCACCGTATTGAGCAGCAGCACGCCCTGTCTGGCCCAGGGGATCAGGCAGCCGTTGTCCGGGATACGGCAGTCCAGATCGTCATGGAGCTCCCGGAAAATGTTGGCAAGGGACGGCGGGACTTCCACGCCCGGCCGCACGGAAAAACAGAGCCCGTGGGCCTGTCCTTCCTCATGGTAGGGATCCTGTCCCAGGATCACAGCCTTCACGGACGAAAGCGGGGTGAATTCAAAGGCGGAGAACAGATCCTCCGGCGGCGGATACACCGTCCGGGCGGCATATTCCCGCATCACCGTTTCGTACAGTTTCCGGTAGTACGGCTTTCTGAATTCGGCCGACAGCGGCGCCAGCCAGTCTCCCGAGATCGCGGCCATGTCTTCCTCCTGTCAGACGGGCTCAGCCCGTCACGATGATCCCTTCGGTAAACTCAAAGAAATTGACCGCGTCCGGCCCGTCGGTCGAGGCGATATCGATCGCGTCCAGCTCGGCGGGATTGATGAGGAACGGCGTTTCCGCCGCTACTTCCGCCAGCTTTTCGCGCAGGACGGCCTCATGCGCCGCCTGTTCCATACGCCGGCGGTTGACGGCCGTCTCCTCCGGAACGCTGGCCAGCAGGCACTGCACCAGCGTGTAGCCGCCCTCCTGCGTCAGGACCGGCGACCACTGCCCGTTCCGCAGGGAAAAGGCCATGAGATCAAAGTCGCCGCCGTAGGTGCCGCGGATGACGGTCTCCTTGCGCGTGGATACGCCCACGATGCCCTTGATCGCCTCGCTCACGCTGCTGCCCGCTTCCAGCGAAGCCAGGATGCTGCGGGCCGTCTCGATCCCCAGGCTTTTGTCGATCTCGATGATCTGCACGCGGATGGCCCGGGCCTCTTCCTCGCTGATCTCCGGGATCGCCTCGTGCATGATCTTTTCGTAGTAGAGCTGGGCCCTCGTCCAGCGGGCAAAGGCCGTGCGGATCACGTCATAGGTGATCCCGTACCGGGCGGCCCGCTCTTCTCCCAGCGCGCTCTGATAGCGGTCGGCCGCGTTCTTTACCGCCTGCTCTTCCGCTTCGCTGAGCACGATCCCCTCCCGGCGCGCGGCCGCATCCAGCAGGAAGAGATTGACCAGATAGGTGGTCACCGCCTCGCGGATGTAGGAGGAAAAGTCCCCGTCCGGCAGCTGCCGTTCCCACAGGGCGCCCCCGCTGCCGCCGCCGTAGACGGCGTTTTCCGCCAGCAGGTACAGGGTCATCTCCGCCCGCGAGCAGATGCTGCTGCCCGCAGAGATCAGCTGCTCCTCGCGCAGTTCCTTCACTTCGCCGCCGCAGGCGGAAAGGAGCAGGGAAAGCAGCACGGCAGAAAGCAGGAGAAGTACGCTCCTCCTGCCTGATTTCTTTTCTCTCCGACCGGTCTGTTTCCTCATATCGCCTGCCTCTTGATGATGATCCGGCGCGGCACTCCGGCGCCGGGACGGTGCGGTCACCCCTCCAGGATCTCCCGGAAGGCGCGCACGTTTTCGGCGATCGGGCCGCCGAACACTGCCGAGCCGGCCACGATCACATTGGCGCCGGCGCGAAGCACGCGCCCGACGTTGCCGCGTTTGATCCCTCCGTCCACCTCGATGTCCACCGAAAGGCCCAGAAGGTCGGTCCTTTCCCGCAGCTGGCGGATCTTTTCATCCATATACGGAAGGTAGGACTGCCCTCCGAACCCCGGGTTGACGGTCATGAGCAGGATCATATCGCAGCTGCCCAGGACCCAGTCCAGTGCGGAAAGCGGGGTCGCCGGGTTCAGGGCCACGCCGGCCTTCATCCCCAGAGAGCGGATCCGGTCCAGCGTGCGGTCCAGATGGCGGCAGGCCTCCGCATGGACCGTCAGGATATCACAGCCCGCTTCGGCAAAATCCTCCAGATACCGGTCGGGATCTTCGATCATCAGGTGGGTGTCCAGCACCGCGTCGGTCAAGGGACGGATACTGCGGATCACCGGCATGCCGAAAGAGATGCTCGGCACGAACATCCCGTCCATCACGTCGATATGAAGATAGCGTGCGCCGGCGCCGACCGCCTCCGAGATATCGTCTCCCAGGCGGGCAAAGTCGGCCGAAAGAATGGAAGGGGACAAAATATTGGGTCTCATGGTCTGCTCCTTCCCGCCCTCCGGGCGGTCGTTTCAGTATTTCCGCAGGCGGCTCTGTTCCTGTACCGCCTGTACGTAGCTTTGGTAACGGCTCTCCGCGATTTTCCCTTCTGCCAGCGCGCGTTTGACGGCGCAGTCCGGCTCGCCGATATGCCGGCAGTCCGGAAAGAAGCAGTGCGCAGCACTTTCCCGGAATTCCGGGAACAGCCCTGCCAGTTCGGAAGGATCCGCGTCCGGCACCGAGAGCGAGGTGAAACCGGGCGTGTCCAGGACGAACGAATGCTCCGTCAGGAAAAAGATTTCCGAATGGCGCGTCGTGTGGCGCCCGCGCCCCAGTTTGCGGCTCAGCTGTCCGGTCTCCGTCGCGGCTCCGGGGATAAGCGCATTGAGCACGGAGGATTTGCCTACGCCGCTCGCGCCTGCCAGCACCGTGGTCTTCCCCAGAAGGTGTTCCCGCAGCGCCTCCAGGCCTTCGCCGGTCCGGGCGCTGACGGACAGCACCGTATAGCCTGCCGGCCGGTAGATAGAGGCGATCGTCTCGCCCTTGCCTTCCCGGTCCAAATCGGTCTTGTTGACTACGATCAGCGACGGCACGTTCTGCTGCTCCATCCACATCAGAAAGCGGTCCAGCAGCACCGGGTGAAAGGCCGGCCGGGCGGCTGTCACCAGGATCACTGCCTGGTCCACATTGGCCACGGCGGGCCGGATGAGCTCGCTGCGGCGCGGGAGCAGCGTGTCGATGCGCCCGACGTTTGGCTCTTCTTCCGTGACGGAAAACTCCACGTCATCTCCGACGAGCGGTTTTTCGTCGCGGCTGCGGAAAACGCCTTTGGCCCGGCACTCGTACACGCGGCCGAGGCCGTCGTGCACATAGTAGAATCCGCCGATGCCCTTGAGGATCTTACCCTGCATACCGCACTCCTGCCAGAGCGAGCCGGCCGGACCGGTCATCGCAGGGCAGCGCCGGGGAGCTGACGGCAGCCGCTGTCAGGCTGCCCGGCACGGATGCTTTGTTGTCTGCCGGTGCCTGCGCCGTCTTCGGGTTCTCCCAGAGGATCGTCACGCTGCTGCCTTCCTGCAGGAGCGCCCCCACCTCGGGATCGGTCCCGGTGGCCAGCGCGCCGGCGGCGGGCGTCCCGTTGATCACCGGTTTCAGCCCTGCCGCATAAACGGCGATCTGCGCCTGTTCCAGCGTCATGCCGGCAACGGCCGGCACGCGGCCGGAGCCACGGTACGTCAGTTCCACGACCCGTCCGGCGCCTACCAGGGTGCCCGGAGCGGGCGAGACCTTGGTGATGAACACTTCGCCGGAGGGCGAACCGTCCGGATAGGTGAAGATCAGTCCCAGCGCCATCAGCTGCGCCTGCGCTTCCGAGGCGGTCTTGCCCGTCAGCTGCGGCACCGTGACCGGCGAGCCGAAGGTCAGCGTGACGGTCGAGCCGAAGGCCACGCGCGTACCGGGAGCCGGGCTCATGGCCGTGATGACCGCGCCCGCACCCGGTGCCTCGCCTCCCTCCCAGACGACGGTAAAGCCGCCGTTATAGGGGTCTTCCAGCAGTTCCTTCGCCTGCAGGGCGTTCCGGTCGGTCAGATCCTCCAGGACCGTGCTCACGGAAGGGCCTTCCTGCGGTTCGGGATCTTCGTATTCCAGGGTCACCTGAGAGCCCGGATTCACCAGCGTGCCCGCTTCCGGCACGGTGGCGGTGACCAGGGCGGCGTTGTCCGGCGAGCCGTTCACCTTGGGCACCAGGCCCAGCTGATACAGCAGGATCTGCGCCTGAAGGATATTCATGTTCTCCAGATCGGGGATCTCGACCGCGCTGCCCCAGGTCAGGGCGATCTCGCGGCCCGTGCCGACGGTAGTGCCGGCCGCGGGCTCCATCGCGGTGATCAGCGCGGAATCCTGCGGGAGGCCGTCCGGATAGGTCACGGCAAAGCCGAGCCTACGGAGCTCCTCTTCCGCTTCCTCCGCCGTCATGCCCACCACGTTGCGCACCGCGATGGGCGCTCCGTAGGTCAGCGTGACCGTCATGCCGTCCGTCACTTCCTCGCCGGGGGCGGGATCGGAGGCGATGATGAGGTCGTTTTTGCCCGGCGCGGTCCCGTTCTTCCAGACCACCCGGAAGCCGCCGCTCGCCGCCTGCTCCAGCAGGGTCCTGGCATCCTGCGCCTTCATATCGCGCACGTCGATCATCCGTTTGGCTTCCAGTTCGGGATTTTCATAGTACAGCGTGACGGAAGAGCCGCTCAGCAGCAGTTCTCCCGCGGGCGGATCCATGGCCGTTACGACCGCATCCGGCATAGCCGGGCCGGAGGCGGTCTCGTCCAGCACGGGGATCAGCCCCAGCAGATACAGGCGCAGCTGCGCCTTTTCCACGGTCAGTGTGGTCACATCGGGCACATACAGGGCCTTCTCGTAGGTCAGGGAGACGGTACGGCCGTAACCGACCAGCGTCCCGGCTTCGGGCGACATCGTGAGGATCACGTTGTCTCCTTCCGGATCGCCGTCCGGATACTCCAGCTTCAGGCCGGCACCCAGCAGTTTTTCGCGGGCCTCGTCGGTCGTCATCCCCGTCACGTCCGGCACCTCGATCGAGGCGCCGTAGGTCAGGCGGATCTTGGTGCCGAACGCCACGGTTTCGCCGGCCTTCGGCAGCGTGGAGACGACCACGTCCGTCTCGTTGGGTTCGGTATTATTGGTCCAGACGACCTCGAATTCGCCGTTTTCGGGCGTCTGCAGGAAGATCTGGGCTTCGCGCGCGTTCCAGTCGGTCAGATCGGGCATCACGGTCCCTTCCGGGCCCTTGCTGACCATCAGGTTCACGGTCTCGCCGACTTTCAGGAAGGAATCCGCTGCCAGCGCCTCCCCGTAGGCATTTTCCGCATAAACGACGCGGCCTTTCTCGATGCGGCTCGAGAAGATTTCCGTGACGGAGCCGACCCGCAGGCCGCGCTCTTCGAGCATGCCGCGGGCATCGGCGGGCAGACGGCCCGCGAGATCCGGCAGGACCGGACGGCCCAGGCTCATGACGAAATCGATCCGGGTGTCGGCCGGCGTCTGGCTCAGCGCGCCGGGAGTCTGGCGGATGATCCGGTCCTTGAGCGTGCTGTCGCTGTATTCATAGCTGACGCTGCCGGGCCGCAGACCGGCCGCCTTCAGCGCCGCGAGGGCTTCCGCCTCGCTGGCACCCGTGATGTCCGGGACTTCGATCTTGGGGGCCGGGCCCAGGCTCAGGATCAGCGTGACCCTGCTGCCGCGGTCCACCACCGTGCCCACGCCGGGATAGGTGTCGACGACCTGGCCGTACGGGATGTATTCATGATTGATCCAGGTCGGCTCTTCGGCTACGACCAGCCCGTCCATCCCCAGGGTGACCCGGGCCTCGGCAGGGCTCTTGGATACGATATCGGTCGAAATGATGATGGCGGCGGAATTGCCCACGACGTGCAGGAGCACCGTCGTACCGGGCTCCAGTTTGGTCCCGACGTCATACTGCTGGCGGCAGACCTCCATGATCTTGAAGTCCGGCGAAGGCGCCGGCACGAGTTCCGGCACGGCGGTCAGACCCAGCCGTTCCAGGACTTCGGCGGCCGAAACGTAGTCCACATGCATCAGAGCGGGCATCTCCACGCGATTGTCCGGCTCGGTGGGAGGCTCGGTCGGAGGCTGTGTGGGAGGCTCGGTCGGAGGCTGTGTGGGAGGCTCGGTCGGAGGCTGCGTGGGAGGCTCGGTCGGAGGCTGCGTGGGCGGCTCGGTCGGAGGCTG
>JAGDDE010000059.1 GCA_017958185.1 Lachnospiraceae bacterium
CAGGCTCATTGGTACCGATTCCTCCGGCAGATTTCCGGCAACGGTCAGGTCTACCGGGATGCCCGCGGAGACCACTCCGCATTTATAGCAACGAAACTGCAGTCCAAAGTTCGTCCAGCTGTGCGCCTCCGTGCAGAAGATCCCGCATTCCGTGCACCGCGCCTTATGGCCGCTTAAAACACCCAGATTCTGATACACATGCGTATGGGTATGCTGCGTCAGCACCGCGTTCAGCACATTCAGCCGGCCGCCGGAGCTGCATTTCCCGTTATAAGCAGGGTCTGTATCTACCGTGCTCACCAGGATCTGCTTGATCTGCGCGGGCGTCAGCGCCGGGTTCATGGCCTTCAGCATGGCGGCTGCGGCGCTCACGAACGGGGCGGCAAAGGAGGTGCCGTCACCCGGTTCATATCCACTGGCGGTAGGGATAAGGACATCCTCTCCCGGTGCGAACAGATCGACCGACGAAGCGCCGTAATTGGAGAAAACAGCCGGTACATCCGTCAGCGTACAGGCTCCGACGGAGATCAGGTTATCCACCGGGTCCGGGAGCAGGCTGGGGTAAAGGGGGACATCTTCCGGAGAGTTGAAATCAACAAAATCCGTTTCTGGTCCGATATAACTGCCAATATCATCCAGGTCGACTCCGGGATCCGTATTCATGATGCCGTTTCCCGCGGCATGAACAGTCAATACCGTGCAACAAGTAGTAAATACCTGCCGGAGATAGTTTTCCGTCAAAACCTCACTGGTAAGATCGAAACCCCAGCTGAAGTTGGCTACGGGGATCTCTTTAAAAGCGCACTCCGCTAAAGCCGCGGCAAAAGAAGTCGCCCAGCAGCGCTGATTTCCCTGTCCGTCTTCATGCAAGACTTTGTAAGAGACCAGTTCCACATTCGGACAGGCGCCTGCCATACCCGCGGAATCGTTCGTGACAGCCCCGAGCACGGAGGCCACTTTGGTCCCATGTCCGAAAGCATCGCTCGGATAAGGATCTGCCTGGAAGTTATGAATGTCAGAAAAATCATAGGAGAGCGAGGTGTCGACCCGGCCGACCAGATCGGGATGCAGATAGTCGATCCCGGAATCCATCACCGCGACCTTCACGGAGGCATTCGTTTCTGCCGCCGCGACAGCCCAGGCCTGCGGCAGGCCGATCAACTCGAAAGCCGCTGCCTGATCGGTATACTGAGGGTCATTCGGGACGGCAGCCATCTGCACTTTCCATTCATAATCCGGCATGGCCAGAATGGGTATTGACGAGTTTCCTTCCTGTATCATATAAACCATGTTTTGCAGCGTTTCCCTGTTCTGGTACTCCTCTTTCAGATGATAAACCAGTACCCTGAGGAAGTTCTTAGCATCGATCGACTGGGCTCTCTCCCACAGTTCTTCTGTGCCTCCCTTCTGAAGATAGTCATCCTTTGTTTTGTACTCTTTTTGGATCCGTACCAGTTGATACAGGCCTGCCGTCAGATCGGTCACGCTGTCACAATACTCAACTCCCGGGAATAATTGTTTGTTTTGAATCATATATTCAAAGTCTATATCATCGAAGCTGTAGGCTTTGCTCCATACCACGATCAGCCGATCCAGGGCATAATCTTTTCCTTCGAACATGGCATCGTAGTCCTCATACGTCCTGCCTGAAGCCGGTACTGCATGCAATTCTACATTAGCGATCGTATAGTCCACGCCTCCCCACTGCTCTATGAGTTCCTGACAATATTTTACATAGCTTCTATATCGGTATCCTTCGTCCAAAGTAAAATACAGCATAGGAACATACGTGGGGGGTATTTCTTTGTAATGTTCTTCATACATTGCGAGGCTTAGTTCCGTGTGACGGGGATATCTCGCAAAGTATTCCTCCTTGGTCATCTTTCCCGCCAAAGTCATGAGGACATGCCGTGGTAATGGGAACATCTCATATGTAAAGGATAAATGGGGTATTTCCGGAAAAAGTTCCGCCCAAGGAGGATCAGGCGTATCACAGTCCTCCACAGAGATTTCCTTCATCACTACAATAATCCCTGGTGCGTACATTTCCTCCGACGGTTCCCAGGAGTTCTCGTCTGCCGGAGATCCGGACTCCCTGTCTTCTGTACTGCCAGACTCCGCATAGGAAACACCCTTTGCCCCGTAAAACAGGGCGCCCAAAACCATCATCAGGACCAGACAGAAAGATAATACTCGTTCTTTCATTTTTGCAAGTGCTCCTTTCAACATTTCTACCCCAAGGCTTCATGTGGAGAGCCGATAAATTTCCCACTTTTCCAATTTAATTATAAGGCACAAATGAAAGTCTGTCAAGTCTTGTTTTACGTAGAGTGATTGAATTACTCTGCAGATTCTACTATAATACCTTATGATATCGGCACTTATCACCTGCCGGGACATACGCCATCAAATAAGCGGTCCCAAAACCACGGCTCACCGAAAGGAAGGATCAGAACGCATGAAAACAATCAAAACGGACGGTATCGGTTTTCTGGAGCCGCTGGAAGGCAGCGGCGGCTGGTATTTCGGCACCGACTATACGAGCGGCGATCTGTACGAGGCGGAGGAACTCTACCGGGACGGCCACCGCATCAGCAAAAACCGGCTGATCTTCGTTCATAAAAAACAGGGACGGGTGCGGGAACCGGTCAAGGCCCGCGAAGGGCAGTACTTCGGACGGCCGGTGTACGACAGCGGGCGGATCGTGATCCTGCTGGCGGATTTTCCTGCCGGGGAGGTCCGGCTGCTGGCCTTTGCTCCCGGCTCCCGGAAACAGCTTCAAACGCTCGCTGCTCTCCCGCTTGCGGAGATCCCGGACTGTTACAATCTCATGCCGCATACGGCGCCGCTCACGCTGACGCGGCAGGCGTCTGACAATACGTTCCAGATCCTCTGGCCGGAGCGGATTTCCTTTGCGATCGGCCCGAGAGAGACCTTCTGTTTCCGCAAAGGGGACCGGCTGTTCTTCAGCCGGTGGCATGAGGACCCGGATTACCGGGAAGAGGTCATCGTGCGCGACCTGAAAGGCCGCGTGCTGCGCGAGTCCCCCGGCAGCACGCTGACACTGGACGACGGCACCGTGTGGCTGCTGAGGTGAAGATTGGCGCGGGGAACACCGGCGGCCGGACGGCCTGAAGAAAAAAGCCGCCGGTCGGACGGCCGGGAGCGCTCCGGAGTTTTTTCGATAGGAGAAGCGTTGATATGAAGATCGTTTGTCTGGGTGACAGTCTCAGTACGGAATACGGCGTGAGCCCCCGGGAATCGTGGATCTTTCGCCTGCAGCAGGACGGCGTGCACGAATGGATCGGCGCGGGCATCTGCGGCGATACCACGGGCGGCATGCTGGCCCGTCTGGGCAGCGACGTGCTCTCCCGCCGGCCCGATGCGGCCGTATTCATGGGCGGCAGCAACGATATCGTGCTGAGCGGTTCCTTTGAGAGCGCCCGCCTGAATCTCATGGCCATGGTCCATCAGGCGGCGGCGGCGGGCATCCGGCCCGTGGTCGCCGTGCCGCCGCTCATCCGCAGCGTTCCTCCGGCCTGGTATCCGGCTTCGTTCGGAGGCGACCTTGCCCGCGTTTCCTCGGAATATGCCGCGTGGCTGCGCGTTTTCTGCCGCAGCTTCGGGCTCAGGCTGCTGGACTTTGCCGCAGCCTTTGAACTGGGCGGGGGGCATCTGCTCTACCAGCCGGACGGGCTGCACCCCAATCCGGCCGGCCATCTGGTCATGGCGGATGCGGTGCGCGCCAGCCGCTATTTCCGGAAGGCCTGACGGTCCTGCCGGACGCGTTTTCCCGCGCGCAGGCTGCCGTTTCCCGCCGGGTCCTATGCTCACCGTCAACAGATTTCCTCCGGCGGCGGATTGACAAACCCCGCGGAGGCAGTCTATAATAAGCAGTGGAGTTTCAAGGAATGTGACCCCCTCGCGGGGGCTTTGACTGCCATACCCGGAAGATTTCCGGAAAACGATCCAAGGAGGAATGTATCCCATGGCAAAATTCAAATGCATCATCTGCGGCGAAGAGTTTGAGGCCGCCAGCCTGGACGAGGCCGTCTGCCCGCTCTGCGGCGCGACCGGCGCCGATCTGGAAGAGATCCCCGAAGCCAAGAAGACCGGCAAGTACGCCGGCACCCAGACCGAAAAGAATCTGCAGGCGGCTTTCGCCGGCGAGTCCCAGGCCCGCAACAAATACACCTACTTTGCCTCTAAGGCCAAGAAGGAAGGCTACGAGCAGATCGCAGCGCTGTTCCTGAAGACCGCCGACAACGAAAAAGAACACGCCAAGATGTGGTTCAAGGAACTGAACGGCATCGGCTCCACAGCCGAGAACCTGGCTGCCGCCGCTGACGGCGAAAACTTCGAGTGGACAGACATGTACGAAGACTTCGCCAAGACGGCCGAAAAAGAAGGCTTCCCGGAGCTGGCCGAGAAATTCCGCGGAGTGGCCGCCATCGAGAAGCATCATGAAGAGCGCTACCGCGCCCTGCTGAAGAACGTCGAGACCGCCGCCGTCTTTGAAAAGAGCACGGTCAAGATCTGGGAATGCCGCAACTGCGGCCATATCGTCGTCGGCACCAAGGCGCCCGAAGTCTGCCCGGTGTGCGCGCACCCTCAGGCGTACTTTGAGGTCAACGCCGAGAATTATTAAGTTTTTCTTCCATACGGCGTACCGTATGAGCGGAAAAAACTGTCTGAAAAGGAAAATGCCGGGCCCCGTGCCCGGCATTTTTGTATGCGTTTGTGTGCGGATCCAAAGCGGCTCCCGCCGTTACGGCCCGTTTTGTTCCGCTTCCGCACTCTCCCCGGCGGTCTCCTCCGCTTCGATCTCCTGAATGATGCATTCGTTCCCCTGCAGCAGCCAGGTCTCTCCGCTCCCGCAGTAAGGGCAGGTCCTGCCGTACCGGACCGTTTCGTAGCGGCTGCGGCAGCTGTCGCACCAGGTGACGGCCAAAACGGTCTCCAGACGCAGCTCGCAGTCCCTAAGGACCGGGTGACGGCCGCGGAAATAATTCCAGCATTCCGTAAATAAGTCCGTCATGATGCCGGAAACTTCCCCCACCTTCAGCGTGACAGAGCCGATGCGGCTCAGATGCTCCTCCCGCGCGGTCTCCTCCAGCGTTTTGGCCAGATGCAGGACGATCCCCATCTCATGCATGCGGACTCACCTCCCCGCGCCGAAGGCTCTCTTCGGCCGCTTTCTTTTCTTTCCCTTCAGCCATGCTCCCGGAGTCTTCCCCCCGCCAGCGGCGCAGCGCTTTAAGCAGATATTCCTCCAGCGCGTCCATCCCCTCGCCTGTCCTGGCCGACAGCGGAAAAACGCGAAGATCCGGGTTCAGGCGCCGCGCACGGGCCGTGCAGAGATCCGTGTCAAAAGAAAAGTAGGGCAGAGCATCGGTCTTGGAGATGACCAGTACGCCGGCGCGGGAAAAGATGAGCGGATATTTGAGCGGCTTATCGTCGCCTTCCGGCACGCTCAGGATCATGAGATCGAGCGTTGCGCCGGTATCGTACTCCGCCGGGCAGATCAGATTGCCAACATTTTCCAGAAAGATGATGTCCAGGCCGCGGGCATCCAGCGCATCCAGCGCGCGGGCCGTCATCCCGGCGTCCATGTGGCACATCCCGCCCGTGTGAGCCTGGATGGCCTTAGCGCCGGCCGCTTCCATGCGTTCTGCGTCCACCTCGGAGGCGATATCGGCCTCCATCACGCCCAGGCGCAGTCCGCGCCGGCTCAGGTCCCGCACCAGGCGCGACAGCAGCGTGGTCTTTCCCGCTCCCGGCGAGGACATAACGTTCACCAGAAGGATCCCCTCCCGGCGCAGGCGCCCGCGCAAGCGCTTGGCGTCGCGGTCGTTGGAGGCGGTGACGCTGCTTTCCAGTTCAATGACCTTCACGTCCGATCCTCCCTTCTGAAGCAGCTTCCGCCGGCGCTTCTGCGTTCAAGCGCTTTGCTTTTACCGCTGCGCAGAGCCAGTCCAGCCAGGCATCCAGGCCTTCGCCTGTCACCGCGCTCACGGGGATCACCGCCAGGCCGGGATTCAGCGCGCGGGCCCGCTGCGCGAGCGCCTCCGTATCAAAATCAAAGAGTGGTGCCGCGTCGCATTTGGTCACCAGGAGCACGTCTGCCACGGTGAACATGAGCGGATATTTGAGCGGCTTGTCGTCCCCTTCCGGAACGCTCAGCAGCACGGCGTTAAGGTCCGCGCCGGTGTCGAATTCCGCCGGGCAGACCAGATTGCCGATGTTTTCCAAAAAGATCAGGTCCAGATCCCGCCAGCCCAGCGCCTCCAGCGACTGCGCCGCCATAAGCGCATCGGTGTGGCAGCTGCCGCCGGTGTGCATCTGCAGAGCGCGGGCTCCGGCCGCCGCCACAGTGCGCGCGTCCACGTCGCCGTCGGCATCGGCCTCGATCACGCCCAGGCGGAAGCGATCCCGCAGCGCGCGGATCGTCCTGACCAGCAGCGTGGTCTTCCCGGCCCCCGGCGAAGCCATCACGTTGACGAAAAGAGGCCCGTCCGCCAGCATTTCGCGGACGTTCCGGGCCTCCTCTTTGTTTTCGGCCAGCAGCGTGGCCTTCAGTTCCAGTGTTTCCAAAGTTTCCGGTGCCATACGGCGCCTTCCTCTCCTCTTTTGTATCGTTATTCGGGCTTGCGGCCGTCGCAGTAGTAGAACACGGCCAGCAGGCCGGGGCCGCAGTGCGCGCCGATGACCACGCCCAGGCTGGAGATCAGGATCTCGCCGAAATCCGGATGCACAGCGCGTACGGTGTCGCGGATGAGCTCCGCATCCGCCCGGCAGTCGGCGTGCAGGATGCGCATGCGCGCGCCCTTCGTATCCACGCCGCTCAGGTCATGCAGGACTCCGTCCGCAATGGCCTTCAGGGCCGCCTTGCGGCCGCGCGCCTTTTTGACCACGTCCAGCGTCCCGCGGTCCGGCACGTAGAGGACCGGCTTGATCTGCAGGAGCGATCCGACCAGCGCGGCGGCGTTGGACACGCGTCCGCCGGCCTTCAGGTAGTGCAGATCGTCCACGGTGAAGCGGTGCGCCATCTTCAGCTTGTTGGCCTCGCCCCAGGCGAGCACCTCGTCAAAGCTCTTTCCGGCTTCATGCATGGCTACCAGGCTCTCCACGAACATGCCCAGGCCGCCGGAGATGCAGCGGGTGTCCATGACGACCAGCCGCTGCTGCGGGAACTCCGCCGAGACCTTTTCCGCCGCGCGCTTGGAATTCTCGTACGAGACGGACATGGCCACGGACATATCCGCGTACAGCACGTCCTTGCCGGTCTCGAGCAGACTGCGGAAGAAATCGCGGTAGATGTACTCGTTGATCATGGAGGTCTTGAGGCGGTCGCCTTTGCGCATGCCGGCGTACACAGCCGCCCGGCTCTCTTCGCGGCAGTCATCCTCAAACACCTTGTCGCCCACCGTATAGGTGTAGGAAAGGAACGGGATGTGATGCTCCTCCAGGTAAGGACGGGGCAGATCCGAGGTCGATGAAGTTGCAACGATATACTCAGCCAATAGTTTTCTCCTTCCGGCACGGCCGATTTGGATGGTGCTTGGTCTAGTGCCTGTCAGCTGTGTTACTTAGGTTTGGGGGAGGCGGCCTCAGTCGGCCTTTTTTGCCGCCAGCAGGTATTTTTCCGCTTCGCCGCTCCACAGGCCGTTGTGGCGCGCGGTAATCTCGGCCAGCGCGGCAAAGAGCGGATCGGTCTCGCCCAGTCTGGCAAAGTCCGCGATGGCGGTGAGGGGCAGCTCCAGCTGCGTGTAGATGAGCTTCTTGCCCCCGCGGATGTTCGGGAGGTTGAGCGTGGTGTCGACCACGGCGTTCAGTCCACCGATGTGCGTGACCATGGCAGCGGGATCGATCTTCCCGGAGGTCATCATCTCGATGGCCTCTTTCATATCCTCCGTGTTGCCGCCGCTGGTGCCTACTACGTGCGTATAGAGGTAGTGGACGTTGTACCAGTTGAAGAGGGCCTTGAACTGGGTGTCCGTAGGGCCGGCAAAGAAATTCAGGCAGCCGTCGTAGCCCAGGATATCGCCGGCCTGCTCCACGACCGCGCGCACGGGAGCAAAGCAGATCACGTCGTCATATCCGGTGCCGCCGGTCAGGCTGCGCAGGTACGCGGTATCGCAGCCGGGGCGTGCCGTATTCACGTAATGCAGCTCCACGCCGCAGCGGGCCGCTTCCTCGACTGTATAAATGCTCTGCGCGCGGGCCAGACGCTCGTCGTCGATATCCGTGACGACCAGCAGGGACGGCCGGCGGTCGCAGTGCAGCGCGTAATCGATGGCGCCCAGGCCCATGGGGCCCACCGAGGCGAGCAGGGCCATCTTGCCGCCCTCCACGATGCCCATATGATGCTCGTAGCTGCCGGCCTTGGTGTGATACATGGCATGGAAGGTGCCGACGATGCAGCTCATGGGCTCGGACAGGGAGCCGTAGAAGTAAACGTCGGAATCGTACGGCAGCAGACAGTTCATGATGAGCGTCTCCTGCGGGACCAGGCCATACTGCGCATCGCCGCCGCAGTAGGGGTAGGAATAACCGGGAGCCATCTGCGAGCCCTTGTAGAAGTGCGCGGGCTGGATGGCAAAGCCCTGGCCCACGCGGTACTCCCCGCGGCGGTTTTCGCCCACGGCATCGATGACGCCGCAGAACTCATGCCCGACGATGGTGGGGTTTTCGGCCACGTTGTTGGGAACACGCTTGTGCGCGGCGCCCTCGACCGCCGCTTTATACGTGCTCATGCAGATCGAATCCGAGATGATGCAGATGCGGACGTCGTCCGGCCCGACCTCGGGGAGCTCGATCTCTTCCAGTCTCAGATCCATTTTTCCGTGGATGCGGACTGCCTTTGTTTTCATGTACTGCCTCATTCCTGCCGGCTGTGCCGGCTGTATATGGTGAATTGCGAACGGTGGTCGACATCGGGGCGCCGGAGGCGCTTTTCAGTGTTTTCAAAGAGAGGCGGAGCGGACACTCCTCCCCCGTGTAATCATACCGGGAAACGGCTGAAATGTCAAGGCAGCGGCTCCCCGTTTTACGAACTCCTTCCGCCGTTTGGCGCATCGGCCGGCCGGCGGACAGATGATCATCCGCCCGGGCAGCGGGGCGAAGGCGCCGGCAGGCCGATAATCATTCAAAAAAGCCCGGCTTCATTCGGACCGGCCCCTACGGGGCCGCCGGATATTGACAATGCCCCGGGATGCGGTATAATTCATTTTGCGGCGCGCGCGCCGCTGCCCGGTCTTTCCCGGCGCAACCTGCCGCAAGGCTCTAAGGAGACTGCTTCCATGCTTGTTCCCATCCTTCTGTTCCTGCTTGGTTTTGCCCTTCTGATCAAGGGCGGCGACTGGTTCGTGGACGGCGCCACCGGACTGGCCCACCGCTTCCGCCTGCCGGAATTCCTCATCGGCGCGACCGTCGTATCCATCGGCACCACGCTGCCGGAGGTCATGGTCTCGGCACAGGCCGCCTTCGGAGGCGTGAGCGGCATCTCCTACGGCAATGCGGTCGGCTCCATCATCTGCAACACCTCGCTCATCGCCGCGCTGACCGTGGCCATCGCGCCCTCGGTCGTCAAGCCCAGAACGCTGCGCATCCCGGTGATCACGTTCTTCGGCGCGGCCGCCCTCTACGCCGTCTTTGCCTATACCGCCGGCCGCTTCGAACGCTGGATGGGCATCCTTCTGCTGGCGGTCTTCCTCGTCTACATGGTCTATACCGTGCTGAGCATGAAAAAGGAGCCGGAAGCGGCCGAAACGTCCGAGGCCTCCGGGACCGGAGCGCCCTCGGAGGAGGCTCCTCTCTGGAAAGACCTTCTTCTGCTCGTGGCAGGCGCGGCAGCCATCGCCATAGGCGCCCGGCTGCTGGTCGACAACGGCACGCTCATCGCGCAGGCGCTGGGCGTCCCGGACAGTGTGATCGGCCTGACCATGGTCGCGCTGGGCACCTCGCTGCCGGAACTGATCACTGCCATCACCTCGCTCATCAAGGGCCACGGCAGCCTCTCGCTCGGCAATATCATCGGCGCGAACCTCTTCAACATCGTGCTGGTCTCCGGCCTGGCCATCACCATCTCGCCCTTTGACCTGCCGGCGGAAAAGATGCTGGCGGGCATGAATGCCAGCCTGGTGGTCGATTTGCCCGTCATGTTCCTGGTCATGGGACTGCTGTGCCTGCCGCCGCTCGTAAGCGGTAAGCTGAAGCGCTGGCAGGGGATCACGCTGCTGGCCGTTTACGCGGCCTTCACGGCGTTCCAGTTCCTGTTCTGAGCCGGACCTTCGTCTCTTCGAAAACATTCCCGCTGAATGGTCTTTTTCGAGCCGGCCCTTCGTTTCTCTGAAAAAGTTTTCACTGAACGATCTTTCAGTAAAAAAAGGAGCGCCCATGAGAGCACTCATTGCCATGTCCGGCGGCGTGGATTCCAGCGTCGCCGCTTATCTCACCGCGCAGCAGGGCTACACCTGCACCGGCTGCACCATGAAGCTGTTCCGCGGACCGGAGGATGTCTCTGCCCCGCGCAGCTGCTGCAGCCTGGACGACGTGGAGGATGCGCGCAGCGTAGCGTTTGCGCTGGGCATGCCGTACTATGTCTTCAACTTCACCGGAGAATTCAAGGCGGCGGTCATGGACAAATTCGCCGCCGCGTACACGAAGGGGCTCACGCCCAATCCCTGCATCGACTGCAACCGCTATCTGAAGTTTGACAAACTTCACGAGCGCGCCCGCGTGCTCGGCTACGATAAAGTGGTCACCGGCCACTACGCCCGCATCACACAGGACGCAGACGGCTTCCACCTGCTGCGCGCGCTGAATCCGGCCAAGGATCAGAGCTATGTGCTGTATATGCTCACACAGAAACAGCTGGCGCACACGCTCTTCCCGCTGGGCGATTACAGCAAGGACGAGATCCGCGCGCTGGCGGAGCAGCTGGGCTTTGTAAACGCCCGCAAGCCGGACAGCCAGGACATCTGCTTCATTCCCACCGGGCGCTACGCCGCCGTGGTGGAGGAGCTCACGGGGCTTTCTTCCCGCCCGGGGCCGTATCTGGATCTGGCGGGGAACGTGATCGGCACGCACAAGGGGATCATCCGGTATACCATCGGCCAGCACAAAGGCCTGGGGATGTCCTTCCCGGAACCGATGTACGTGTGCGCCATCGATCCGGCGGAAAACACCGTGACGCTGGGGCCGGAGTCCGCGCTCTTTTCCCGCGACGCGGTAGTACGGGACGTCAACTGGATCGGCGGGCGCGCGCCCGAAGGGCCCATCCGCTGCGAGGCCAAGGCCCGCTACCGCCAGCAGGCGATGCCCGCCACAGCCGAGCCGCTGGAGGATGGGAGCGTGCTCCTCACCTTCGATGAGCCCGTGCGGGCCATCACGCCCGGTCAGGCTGCCGTCTTCTACCGGGGCGAGGAAGTGCTGGGCGGCGGAGTGATACAGAGAAAATAAGCGGCATGAGACCGAACCGCCAAAGGAAAGAGCCGCAATAAGAAAGAATATGAGAGGCCGGGCAACGCCCGGCTTCTTTGTATTGACAATTCAATAAGACGCGCCGCTGCGGGGAAGAGGCGGGATAATCGGGTAGGAGGGGGCGGCTAACCCCCGTCCTCCCACACCACCGCTCATGCGGTTCCGCAAGCGGCGGTTCAGTTACTGGCACTTGACAGTACGTTTGGGTGGAAATCTGGTCGCTCAGCGATCCTGCCATACCTTCAGTCACTCACCTATCCTCTGGCAGTCATCCTCTTTCGAGCAACTGCTTTCATCACGCCAGATTCCGTTCCGTGCTGTGTCACCAGCAACCGCCGGGCCCTTCCCTCAATCGATTTTCACCGACTTCTCCGGTACTATGGCCCAGACTGACTTCTGCGGACTCAACCATGCCTTGCGACATGGGTTACATCCTGAGATGCCTGTCCCGCAGACCTCCCCGAATAAGGTGCAATCGCCTTCATTCCATGCAGCCGCCGCATTTACGTGACAGAGTCCGGGTAGTATGGGACTTTAGCTTGTGTGGCAGCCTCGTCCGCTCTGCCCCGCCTTATATGCGATTTCTGTTCGTCGGCTCGGAACTTTGCCTTCAGCTTCCTTCAGATTCCATCTCGCGGTGGACACCCTTGCTGTTCGGCTAACACTTCCTACTACCAAGCGTGTAGTGGACTCTCACCACCAAGCGATTGCCCATGTCGGGCGTACCACCACAAGACCCGCCGGTCCCCAAGGGCCGGCGGGCCTTCTCATGAAGCCGCGCTACTCTTTCGTCATTCTGATCAGGCTGAAATCGAACTTGTTGTCCGGGCTGATCCCGATGC
>JAGDDE010000060.1 GCA_017958185.1 Lachnospiraceae bacterium
CAGATCCCCCAGAAGGAGATCGAACTGCTTTCGGAAGCCATCAACGTGTACGACCGGGACCGGCAGACCGGGAGCGAAGCTCTGGATGTGATCCTGTCGGAGCGGTATCTGCGCTGCGACGCCCTGGGGGTCGATCTCAGCGTCATGGGCGATTTTTCCTGCCTGAATTTCGTGGATACGGTGGACATTTACTCCTTCTTCGGCAATGCGCTGGATAACGCCATGGAGGCGGTCAGCCGCATCGACGACACGGAGAAGCGGCAGATCAGCGTCACGGTGGAGCAGTACGGGGATCCCTGTGTGGTCAACGTGACGAATTATTTTGACGGAGAGATGCGTCTGAGCGAATCCCATACCATCCTGACGAGCAAGACCGGCGAGGAAGGCTACCACGGCTTCGGGATCCGCAGCATGCGCATGATCACTCAGAAATACGGCGGAGATCTGACGGTCTCTTTTGACCGGGAACTGTTCCGGCTGACAGCGTATTTCGTGAAAGAAGAAAAATAACACGGTGGCCGGCGGCGGGTCCCGGGGCAGAACGGCCCGGGGCGGCAGCCGGTTTCTTTTGCGGCGTAAAAACGAAACAGAAAGGCGCAAGCAGCCGCCGATCTTTTCAGGCGGGTGTGTTATAATAAAAAAAACGGTCCCCCCGTGCAGCGGGGGACCGGGACCATTTCCGCAAGGAGGCAAAATGGAACAGATCAAATACTATCTGGCGGTAGATATCGGAGCTTCCTCCGGACGCCACATCCTGGCGCACCGGGAGGGGGCAGTGATCGTGACCGAAGAGATCTACCGCTTCCCCAACGGGAACGACATGCTGATGATTCGCGGGAACGCGCACCGTGTCTGGGACATCCGGCGCCTGTTCGAAGAAGTGCTGAACGGGATGAAAAAGTGCCGGGAACTGGGGAAGATCCCGCAGTCGGTGAGCATCGATACCTGGGGCGTGGACTATGTGCTGCTGGACGCCGCGGGACAGTTGGCCGCACCCTGCTACGCTTACCGCGACAACCGCACGGAAGGCATGGATAAAGCTGTTTCCAAACTCATCACGCCGGCCCGCCTGTATGCCCGCACGGGCATTCAGAAGGCCATCTTCAATACGATCTACCAGCTGACGGCCGCCCGCCTGCAGGAACCGAAAACGTTGGAAAAAGCCGAAAAGCTGCTGATGATCCCCGACTATCTGCATTATCTGCTGACCGGGGAAGCGCGTCAGGAATATACGAATGCTTCGACCACGCAGCTGCTCGATCCCGTGACGCGAACCTGGGACTACGAGCTGATCCGCCTGCTGGGCTTCCCGGAAAAACTGTTCGGTTCGCTCACGCAGCCCGGCGAAACGGTGGGCCGCCTGCGGCCGGCCGTCGCCGAGGAAGTGGGCTTTGATACGGCGGTCGTGGCCTGCGCCACGCACGATACCGGTTCCGCGGTCATGAGCGTCCCCGCCGACGGAGACGACGTCCTGTATATTTCTTCCGGCACCTGGTCGCTGTTCGGCTGTGAACTGACGCAGCCGGACTGCCGTCCCGCCGCGCGCCGTGCCAACTTCACGAACGAGGGCGGCTACGGCGGCACGATCCGTTTCCTGAAGAACATCATGGGCCTTTGGATGATCCAGTCCGTGCGCAGGGAACTGGAGGAGCGCGATCCGGCCGGCGAGTATTCCTTCGCCCGCCTCTGCGATATGGCTTCGCGGGAGGAGATCGCCTCTGTGGTGCCCGCAAATGACGGACGTTTCCTGGCGCCGGAGTCCATGATCGAAGAGGTGCAGGCGGCCTGCCGCGAGAGCGGGCAGGAAGTGCCGCAGACACCGTGGGAGATTGCCCGGGTCATCTACCGTTCCCTGGCGGTCTGCTACCGGGAAGCCCTGGAGGAACTGGAAGCCATGAACGGCCGGCACTATCCGGCCATCAATATCGTGGGCGGCGGTTCCAACGCCGCCTGGCTGAACCGGCTGACGGCTCAGGAGACCGGCCGCACGGTCCTGGCGGGCCCGGCAGAAGCCACGGCCATCGGCAATCTCGGTGCGCAGATGATCGCAGCGGGAGAGTTCGCCGATCTGAAGGATTTCCGGCGGTCGGTGTATCAGTCCTTCGGCGTGAGCCGCTGGACACCGGACGGACAGTGCCGCTGAAAAACTATAACGGAGACGGCGCGGGCGCAAAGCGCCCGGACAGTCTCCCGGCAGCAGAATCAAGGAAAAGGAGAGAACAATGAGAGTACTGGAATCGAAGTTCATGCGGGATTTTATCAACATGGTGCAGGAAGGCTACAACCAGGGCTGGCACGAGAGGAACGGCGGCAACCTGACCTACCGGATCCGTCAGCACGAGGTGGAGGCGATCCGTGACCGCTTTTATGATCATCATGACTGGCTGCCTATCGGGGCCAGCGTCCCGGATCTGGCGGGAGAGTTTTTCCTGGTGACCGGTACCGGCCAGTTCTTCCGGAACATCCCGGTAGATCCGGAAGTCGGCCTGGGCATCATCGAACTGGATGACAAAGGCGAGAATTACCGTATCGTCTGGGGCTGGGCGGAAGGCGGCCGTCCCACGAGCGAACTTCCTTCCCACCTGCTGAACCATCAGGTAAAGAAACGGGTCACGAACGGCCGGCACCGTATCATTTATCACGCCCATACCACCAATATCATCGCCCTGTCCTTTGTGCTGCCGCTCTCGGACGAAGTCTTCACCCGCGAACTGTGGGAGATGTCTACCGAGTGCCCGGTGGTTTTCCCGGAAGGCATCGGCGTGGTCGACTGGATGGTGCCCGGCGGACGGGAAATCGGCATCGTGACCAGCCGGATGATGGAGAAATACAGTGCGGTCATCTGGGCGATGCATGGCATGTTCTGCTCGGGCGCAACATTCGATGAGACGTTCGGCCTCATGCATACCATTGAAAAGTCGGCTGAGATCCTGGTCAAGGTCATGATGATGAGCCCCCGCAAACGCCAGACTATCACCCCCGAGAACCTTCGCGCACTGGAGGGACCCTTCCATATCACACTGGACGAACGGTTCCTGTACGAAAAGCCGGATGATTCTATCATCCCCGGCATGGAGTGATCTGGACGGTGAGCAACTTCCTCCTGTGAGCCGTATCCCGGCCGGGGCAGGAGACAACTGAGACTGACGGCAGAGACCGGTCCTTCCCCGCATGGGGAGGGACCGGTCTCTGTGATTCCGAAGAAAAGAATGCCCCTCCCTGTACGCTTTTTTTCACCCGGGTCTCAGGGACTCTGCCCCTGAGACCCTGTATGATATGGCGCGATAGGTTCTCAAAACGGTATAGGGTTAATAGGATTCTCTTGTTAATGCAAGAAAGCAAAACGAAAAACAAATTTTTTTTGAAAATAGCTATTAAAAATGTTGACAATACCATAAGACTATGTTACTTTTTTATAAAGCAGAGTGATGTTCATGCTAAAACTAAAAAAGGAGACATTTTGGCGTATGAAACCATCGGAAATCCAAAGGACGACAGTTATCGTAATGGCGTTGTTCCTACTCTTTACAACGCTGACAGATGGACACTACGGCATTTCTTCTGACAGCGATGTGACGATAGCATTTTCAAATGCAGGGGTGTATGAAACAATCACAGAATACACGGCTATTTCACCTTCTGTCTACCGCCTTGAGATCGCATCATATGAAGGCAAGGCAGAACTGATAACAAGCGATGAGAGATATACCGGTGTACTGATCCGTGATTACGCTCAGACAGAGCTTGCGGCACTTACAGAACAGAATCGGCAGGGAGGTGAGTAAAATGAAACGGATCCGTGATTATCTGCAGAAGCACCTGCCGGTTATAAGGGTGTTGTTCCTTATACAGATCCTTTTAGCTGTTTATTTTTCCCGCAGACTTCTTTTTTATAGCGATGGCATCTTTTCCGGTCTTGGTAAAAGCCAAAGCACACTTCCTTTTCTGGCGTTCGCGGTAGTGCTGCTGTTTTTTATAGTCCAATCAGTGCTCTATTTTCGAACATCCGGGAAGGCAAAGTTTATTCCGGCCAATGTCTGTTTACTTATTATTCTTGTGGCGGTTGTAGTCTTTCGCGTTTGCTCACATGGATTCCGCAGCCTCCTCGCTATGTCCTTTGACCTTCGGTCTTATGCGTCTCGTGCTACCGCTTATCTTGCCATAGAGACTACGGCTTCCCTTCCATTCATCGGTTGTGAATTGGCCCTGGGTTTTGCCGGCTTTCTGCAAAAAAAAGAGCAAAAAAACAGCGAACCCTTCTTTCGTGATCGAATGTCAGGAGTTCGATGGCTTCTGATCCTTCATTTTATTTTTGCAATGTGTTTCCTTCGGGAAGAACTGAGTTCCATTTTAGCATTGATAATCTTTTTCAAGGCGTGGGGTACATTCGGACCTCCAATCATGCTGTTTTTAACAGTTTTGGTGATTGCTTTTTTCACGCAGTTGATGGTGTCTTTTGCAACCAGGAGCCGTTATCGGTTTATTCCGGCTAATATCAGCATACTGCCGATAGTTATCGCTACAATATATTCGATAGTGACTGTTTGGAGCTATAATGAGGTTTCTTTACTGGGGAGCGGTTCTGTTTATCTGCTGCTATATTGTGGCTTTTCCAGCCCGCTAATAGGTTGTGAACTGGCACTTCTTCTTTCTAAAGCAATTCAGAAGATCAAATCAAGAAAAGAAACAGGGGTTGATGCTTGACAATTGAGGATACGTCTGCTTCGAACTGTAGCCCCGTGTCGATGGTCTTGTCATGGTGTAACAGTATTAGATGTCTGCAAGTTGACCAGTCCGGCTGACACATAATCCGAGGGCGGCACTTCTTTACGAAGAGCAGCCCTCGGGGCCTCCCTTACTGTTTCACTATCTCCAGCCCATCCAGCGAGGGCATCGTGACCAGCGAGTAATTGGTATGATAGATCACCATGCCGGGATGGGCCCCGGCCGGTTTTTTCAGTTCGCGCCGTCTGGTGTAGTCGACTTCCGTTTTTCCTTCCCGCGGAGCATCGGAGTACCAGGCAGCCAGCGCCGCCGCCTGCTCGAAGCCCCGGTCGGAGAGTTCCCTTCCGCCGGTCTTGACGATCACATGCGAACCGGGAATCCCCTTGACGTGGAACCACCAGTCGCTGCCGGAGGCAAAGGAGAAGGTCAGTTCGTCGTTCTGCAGATTGTTTCGTCCCACGTAGAGATCGAATCCCTCCGGGGAACGGTAGTGAAGAGGGCTTCCGGTCTTGGGAGCCTTCTCTTTTTTTCCGCGTTTCTGCGCACGGATATAGCCGGTCTCGGTCAGCTCTGCCTTGATGCCCGCCAGATCCTCCTCCGTTTCGGCCAGGGCGAGCGCGCTGCTCACGGACCGGAGATAGACCAACTCGTTTTCGGAAAGGACGATCTGCTCCGCCGTAGCGTCGGCGGTCCGCTTCAGCTTCCGGTACCGGTCATAGTAGCGGGTGGCATTTTCGCCGGCGCTCAGCGTCTCGTCCAGCGGGATGGTGACGGGAGTATCGTTGTCGTAATGATTCGGGACAGTGATCTCCCGTGCGCCGGGCTCGGCGCCGTAGCCGTAGGTGCGGAGCAGTTCGCCCCACAGGCGGTATTTCTCTTTTTTTTCCGTATCTTTCCACTGCTTTCGTTGCAGGTCCAGTTTGCGGGAGGTGCGTTCGAGCGCGAGCTGCAGGATGTGGCGCAGGTCGGAGGAGCGCTGGCGGATGCGGCTGGCGCTGCTTTTTTCCGCATAGAACGATTCTACCGCCCGGCTCATGGACTCGCAGGGCTCGCATTCCTCTCCGGCGTAAATGGCAAGGGGCAGGGCAGAAAACTCCAGCAGCTTGCCCCGCCGCCGGTAAAGACAGGGAGCGTAGGCTTCTGAGCGGACCGTTTCCGCCAGATCGGCCAGCGTGTCCGCCAGGCGGGCGGTCTCTTCATCGGTCAGCTCGCCGGCAGTCTCGTCGCCGCGCAGCCCGGCCCGTTCGCAGATCTCGCGCGCCATCAGCGGACTGATCCCCGTCAGCTGTTCATTGAGCGCTTTTTCGAGCGGTGCAAAACTGCCTGTGAACCGTTCCGTAAGCCCCTTCCGCGTGAGCGTCAGCGGGTCGGCTTTATCCCTCGTGTTCGGAACGAAATACGGCCGGCCGGGAAGCACTTCCCGCACGCTGCTCATCCCCGGCGGCACGCGGCGGATCGAATCGATCACCGTACCGTCCTCCGAGAGCAGGATCAGATTGCTGTGCTTGCCCATCATTTCCAGGACCAGTGTTTTTTGCCGCCGGTCGCCCAGCTCATCCAGATGCTCGGCGGTGATTCGCACGATGCGCTCCAGTCCGGGCTGCTCTACGGCGGTGATGCGGGCGCCTGCCAGGTGTTTGCGCAGCAGCATGAGGAAGGCCGGAGCCTCGGCAGGACCGGGCTTTCCTTCCTGTGTCAGATACAGCAGCGGCAGTGACGGATCGGCGGACAGCAGCAGTTTCTGCTGGCCGCTGCCCGGCGCCTTGACGGTCAGAAGGAGCGTACAGGCGTCGGGCTGTGTGATCCTCGCGATGCGCCCGCCCGTCAGTGTCGATCTCAGCTGTGCGGCCAGTGCCGCGGTGGTGATCCCGTCCAGGGCCATGGAAATACCTCTTTCCGTGTCGTAAAGCATACGGCTTTCCGTTTCATTATAGCCTAAATCGGCTGTTTGTAAACTTGTTTTGTCTCCGGCCCGTTTCAGCCGGAAGAACGGCGGTCCTGCATTCGATACTATCAGGAACAGTCACAAGTCCGCGTCTGACACGTCGTCCTGAAAAAACCGGACAGCGGCAGATGCTGTTCGCTGTCTTTGCCGGCAGAGAAAAACAGGCTCCTTTTTTACTCACCCGGCGAAACGTCCTTGACTTTCCCGCCGCAGGGGCTATAATACAAAGTGGTATTTTGTGAAATCACATTTCACCTTACATACGCCCAGGAGGATATCTACAATGGCAAGAAAAATGAAGTCCATGGATGGCAACAATGCGGCTGCCCACGTTTCGTACGCGTTCACCGAAGTCGCCGCCATCTACCCCATCACGCCGTCAAGCCCCATGGCTGATTTCGTGGATCAGTGGTCTGCCAACGGCCTGAAGAACATCTTCGGGACCCAGGTCAAGGTCGTGGAAATGCAGTCCGAGGCCGGCGCAGCCGGCGCGGTGCACGGCTCTCTCGGTACCGGTTCCCTGACGACGACCTACACGGCTTCCCAGGGTCTGCTGCTCATGATCCCGAACATGTACAAGATCGCCGCGGAACTGCTTCCCGCCGTCTTCCATGTTTCCGCCCGTACCGTTTCCACTCATGCACTGAATATTTTCGGCGACCATTCCGACGTGTATGCCTGCCGTCAGACCGGTTTCGCCATGCTCTGCGAGACCAACCCTCAGGAAGTCATGGATCTGGCGCCGGTGGCCCATCTGGCCGCGCTGGAAGGCAAAGTGCCGTTCATCAACTTCTTTGACGGTTTCCGCACCTCCCATGAGATCCAGAAGATCGCCGTCTGGGATTTTGAGGATCTGAAGGAAATGTGCCCCATGGATGCCGTGAAGGCTTTCCGCGAGCATTCGCTGAATCCCGAGCATCCGGCCATGCGCGGCTCCCACGAGAACGGAGATATCTTCTTCCAGCATCGTGAAGCCTGCAACAAGTATTACGATGAACTGCCGGCGGTCGTTGAAAAGTACATGGGCAAGATCAACGACAAACTGGGCACCAACTATCAATTGTTCAACTACTACGGCGATCCCTGCGCGGACCGCGTGATCGTGGCCATGGGCTCCATCTGCGACGTAGCGGAGGAAGTCATCGACTACCTGACCGCCCACGGCGAGAAGGTCGGCCTGGTCAAGGTCCGTCTGTACCGTCCGTTCGTCCCGGAAAAACTCCTGGAAGCCATCCCCGTTACCGCGAAGAAGATCGCTGTGCTGGACCGCACCAAAGAGCCCGGCGCTCAGGGCGAGCCCCTGTATCTGGACGTCGTGACCGCGCTGGCCAACGCCGGACGCGATGATGTGAAGGTCTTCGGCGGCCGCTACGGTCTGGGCTCCAAGGATACTCCGCCCAGCTCGGTCTTTGCCGTATACGATGCCCTGCAGAACGGCACGATCAAGCGTCAGTTCACCATCGGCATCGTGGACGACGTGACCGGTCTTTCCCTGCCGGAAGACAAGAACTGCCCCAACACGGCCGCGGAAGGCACCATCGAGTGCAAGTTCTGGGGCCTGGGCGGCGACGGCACCGTGGGCGCCAACAAGAACTCCATCAAGATCATCGGCGACCATACCGACAAGTATGTGCAGGCGTATTTCCAGTATGACTCCAAGAAGACCGGCGGCGTGACCATCAGTCACCTGCGCTTCGGCGACAAGCCCATCCGCAGCCCGTACTATATCAACAAAGCCGACTTCGTGGCCTGCCACAACCCGGCCTACGTGATCAAGGGCTTCAAGATGGTCCAGGACGTCAAACCGGGCGGCGTGTATATGATCAACTG
>JAGDDE010000061.1 GCA_017958185.1 Lachnospiraceae bacterium
ATGAAGCAGCTGTTTGAGCCCGTTCTGGGACAGGACTTTTTCACGGATGGACGCTACGAGGGTATGCTGGAAAGCCCCCGACGCGAGGCCTTCCGCAATAAAATGGAATACTCCTTTGGCAACGCGCAGAAGGACGGTCCGCTGAACGTGGGCCTGCACCGGCACGGCCGATTCTTTGATATCATCGAGATCCCGGATTGCGCCGTCGTCCACCCGGACATGAACACAGTAGTCCAGGCGGCCCAGAACTATTTCCGGGGGAAAGGCATTCCGTTCGTCCACAAGAAAAGCCACGAGGGGATCCTGCGGCATCTGGTACTGCGCCGCAGCGAAACGACAGGCGACCTTCTGGTGAATCTGGTAACGGTCTCCGGCTGGCAGCCTGAGGCGGACTGGCAGGAAATGCTGCTGGAACTGCCGCTTTGCGGACGCATCTCCGGCATTCTGCACACGGAGAATGACAGCCTTTCCGACGCGGTGATCCCGCAGCGTGTGACCCTGCAGTGGGGCTCGCCTTATCTGCAGGAGGAGATCCTCGGCCTGCGTTTTTCGCTCTCTCCGTTTTCTTTCTTCCAGACGAATACGTCCGGAGCCGCTGTCCTTTACGGAAAGGTCCGGGAGTATGTGGGCGGTGAACGGGACCGCACGGTATTCGATCTCTACAGCGGAACGGGGACCATCGCCCAGCTGCTGGCCGGGACGGCCCGCGAGGTGATCGGTGTGGAGATCGTAGAGGAAGCTGTGGAGGCCGCACGGAACAATGCCGCCGCGAACGGCCTGACCAACTGCCGATTCCATGCGGGTGACGTACTGACCTGCGTCGATACGCTGGGAACGGTCCCTGATGTGATCGTGCTGGATCCGCCCCGGGACGGTGTGAACCCGCGGGCACTCTCCAATATCATGCGCTTTGGCGCGCAGCGGCTGATCTATGTGAGCTGTAAGCCAAAGTCTCTGGTACGGGATATTCCCATGCTGCGGCTGGCCGGTTATGAGGTGACCCGCCTCTGCCTGGTCGATATGTTCCCGTTCAGTGCCAATTGTGAGGCAGTAGCTTGCCTGGATCATGCGGAAGGCTAAGAAAAACAATATCAGGATCAACAGCACCGGCCGCCGAAGGATGACAGGCCGGTGCTGTTATTGATGAATGTAGTTATCCGGATCGATCAATGTTACCGAACAGTGGTAACGTAAGATTATTTTTAAATAAGCGTCGACGAAATAATTGTGTTTATGGTACGGTGAATATAAGTTGATGAAACGTTTCTATTCTCCCTACCGTCAGCGACAGTTTCTGCATGAGCTGTTCCCTGTCAGAGACAGAAATAAGAGGAGGATGCCATGAAAGAGAAAAAACACATCAGGAAGCTCATGGGGAAAAGCGCGATCGCACTGCTTTTGATCCTTGTACTCTTGATCTCTGCAGGATCGTCGCCGGCTGTACGCGGTAATCGTACGAATGACACAGAAAAAGGCACACCTGATCCGGAAGACGCACAAAAGACAGCCAAAATCGTAGCCGGGTCGCGCTTTTGTGCCGATCGGCACGGGCTGATCTCCCTGGGCAGTAACGGAGAGGTCTACCTCTATAACGGAGAAGAGGAAGAATTGTGCCGGGATGAGGAGATCGTCGGACTGATCCGGAAGGGCTATGAAGGTCATATGGAATTCGAAGACCTTTACTGGTACGAAATGCTGGTAGACTGCGGACGTTACGAACAGGCGCGGGCCTACGCGTATACGCCCGATATGCAGGCCCGGCTGGAGGCGCTGGGCGCCGAACCGGAGAGAAGACCGGCGGAGCAGTTCACCGAACTCCCGGCGGAAAAACAGGCTGCGATCGAGGAAGCCTGGAGCATCGTCAGCCGGAATCCGCTGTATGCCGACGCGGCAACGAAGACGTTCCAACCGTGGCTCACGTATATGGGAACGTACGGGGATGACTGCCAGATCATCCGCAGCTTCTGGTATATGCTCCCGGAGAACCGGAGACAGACCTGTGACTCCTGGGAAGGCTATATCGTAGCCGGGATCGTCCTGCCGTATGACGCGGTAAGTTTTTACGTCTACCGGAACAACGAATGGATGGGCCTGAATATGGCCTACAAGCTGGGATATATGAGCCTGCAGGATCTGAAGGAACTGGCTGTGAGTCTGGAACTGCCGCAGCCCAACATCCCCCGGGATCAGACCACACGAGTGTCAAAGGATCCCCTGGCGCAGTAAGAAGCGAGAAGTCCATTCCGATACACAGCAGGCAGTGCAGCGGGTGGGATGAAAAAAGAAGAGAGAAACAGCACCGGCTGCCGCAGAACGGCAGACCGGTGCTGTTTCATTTTGGAAAACTATAAATTAGAGGCGCGGAGTTTCGGAGGAGAAGATCGGTCCTTTGCGACGCGGCTTATTCCTCCCACAGCCCGGAGACGAAATATGTCAGGGCGGCAAAGGTGTACAGCGGATACCAGAAACCGTCC
>JAGDDE010000062.1 GCA_017958185.1 Lachnospiraceae bacterium
GGTCGCCACCGCCATGGGGATCGTGCCCCAGGAGTTGGGATACGCGAGGATCACGGTGTCGTATTCGTCGATGCTGTCGAGATCCCGAGCCAGCTCCGGTCTTGCCTACTCCCGCAGGTCCTTCTTGGCCTCCTCGATGCAGGTCATGTACACCGGGGAATAGGGGTTCTTCATCTCGATCTTGAAGCTGTCGGCGGGGAGCATCTCCTTCATCAGATCGCACACGATCTCCGTGTTGCCCACCTTCACATAGCGCATCGCGCCGCCGAAGTAGTTTTCATCCGCGCGGGAGAAAAAAGCGATCAGGGTTTTCATAGGTTTGTCCTCCTGTTGTCTGTTTTCTGACTCCAGTATAGCGGTTTTCTATTGCAAAGTCCAATTGAAATCATGTATAATTGATAGAAGAATTCAATGACACGGAGGCAGCCATGACGACAAAACAGATCGACTACTGCATCGAGCTGGCGCGGACGCTGAATTTCAGCCGCGCTGCAGAAAACTTGTTTGTGAGCCAGCCGACCTTTTCCTATCAGATCCGGCTTCTGGAGGACGAGGTGGGCTTCCCGATCTTTGAGCGCAGCGGCAAGGGCGCGGCGCTGACGCCCGCCGGGGCGCAGTTTGTCGGCGTCCTCAAGAATCTGCGGGAGGAGCTCAAGCGGGCCATCGAGCAGGGCCAGAACTTCAGCGCCAAGTACAAGGACAGCATTTCCGTCAGCCTGATGGTCCGGCAGGCGGTGTTCTTCCTGCCGGAGGCCATGCGCCTGTTCGCCGCGCAGTACCCGGACGTGCAGATCACCCCGAAGTTCCAGTATGAAAACGGGATGGACGGCTTTCTGAAAAACGAGACGGACATTCTGTTCGCACTGCGGGAGGACACCCGGCAGATTCCGGGCATCCGGGTGCATGACCTGTTTGAAAGCCACATCTACCTGATCGCCCAGCGGGACGATCCCCTGGCGGAGAAGAACCGGATCACGGAGGAAGACCTATACGGACTGACCCTGATGGTCGGCGGCGGTTCCCCGCCCGCCCTGCGGGCCGTCCAGCACCGGCTGATCGCCAGCGGGAAAATCGACTACTTCAACAGCGCCGATCACGACACCACCCTCACCAACGTCGCCGCCGGACGGGGCGTGTGCCTGGCCCCCGGCTTCCTGAACGACCACAGCGGGCAGTTCGCCTGGATTCCCTTCGACTGCCGGGAACGCTTTTCCTGCGTTCTTTGCACCCACAGGGACGACGCCAGAGAGAGCACAGCCGCCTTCGTCCGCCTGCTGCAGCAGCTGTACGCCGAAGCCGTGGCCTTCCCACTGTAACAATGTGCAGAAAAGAAACCGGCAGGCTCTGCGATTCTGGAAGCCTGCCGTGCAATAAAGCGCCCTGATCCTGTCCCACTGGGGCAGTATCGGGGTTTCGCTATGGAGTTATATTTCGATCCCCTGAGTCGGGAGTACAAGATCACCCTATCATATCAGCTTCTCAGGAAGTATTTTACTGCGGCCAGCAGGAGCAGGTGTCCCGGATAAAAAACATAAAACAGCCATTTCAGGCCTCTCCCTTTTTTCCCGTTATACAGGGCGAGGGGAATAAAACTGAACCCTGTCGCGCAATAATACCCCACCGTTCTCGTGAGCGCCAGGAACGCCACGCCAACACCGCTCCGAATCAGCGGATGCTTCTGCCGGAACACATAGAAAAGGAACACGGCAATCACCGCAAAGACCGTGTAATCCGCACGCAGCAGAAGCGACGCAACGGCAGCAGCCGCAACGGCAAGCACACCCAATACTGTTTTACCGATCGACGCCTGTTTGCCTTCTGTATCCTTACCTCCCCGGATTCGATCAAACAGCATCAGTCCCACGACGGCGAGAAAGAAGGTCAGCATGATATTCTGATGTGTGAAACCGTTCTTTCCTTCAAAAGCGAGATCAAACGGAATCTCACTGACCAGAGCACAAAGCCCGAGTCGAAAAAGGTA
>JAGDDE010000063.1 GCA_017958185.1 Lachnospiraceae bacterium
AAATAGTCGGCGTAGCTCTGGTAATCGTAGAACTGCGAAATATCTTTCGACTTGACGTCCAGCACTCTCTGATAACGGCCGTTCAGGTCGAATTCCAGCGGTCCTTTTGCGCCGGAAGTCACCAGGAAATCCTCGAAGGTCTTCTCCAGGTATCCGCCGTGCCCGTGCGTGACGGTCTTCTTGAAGTTAAGATCCTTGACGGTCTTGTAATACTCTTGGAATTCCGGCGATCTCCGCAGCTTCTGCGCGTGGTTGCGGAGCTCCGCCTCGCTGATCCTGGTGTTTTTGATATTTTCGGGATGGTCGTATACGGCGTTGCCCAGCTGGCGGGCCGCAAGGATGAGCGAGACGTTCTCTTCGGACACGCTGCTGGGGTCATCCATTTTCTTATAAACAGACTCGATCCATTTGTACGCCGATTTGGTCTCGCCGGTCATCCGCAGGACGTTCTGCGCATTGGCAGGCTCCATATCATCGAGTTTTTTGTTATCGTACCCGTCAAAGATCTCCTTATAGGTCGCATGATCTCTGTGTTCCGGATCCTCCAGGGCTTCCCTGACGTCTCTGTGATCGCTCCGGAGGCCGGCGATCACGTTGGAGATCGATTGCTGCTTTTTATACAATTCTTTCGGATCGACGTTCCCGGCCTTGATATAATCCGCTGTCGCCTTCAGTTCATCGTCGAGTTTTTTATATCTCAGGTTCATCGACTGAAGATTCATGGGGCGGCGCTGGCCGTTGTTCAGACGTGTCTGATCCTTCTCGCTTAGAGACTCTTTCATCGACTGGATGTACTGAACGTCCTCGTTGGGCTTCGCTCCGTTATCCGAATCCATGTAGGCCTGCACGAGGTGTGCTGCCAGTTCCAGATTTGTCTTAATTTTAGGCATTTCTTTTCCCTCCCGGTTTTTATTACAGAACCATTATAACCTGCCTTGTCCAACAATTGTCCAGCGGATACGAAAAAAACTGTCCGGAACATGCCGGACAGTTTCAAGAATTCAATTTACTGTTTTTTCAACGGAAACTTTTTCACAAGATAGAGCGCATATCCGCCGAGTACGATGACGGTCAGAGCGATGTTGAGTACCACTTCCGCTTTGGGATCCATACTTTTTTCCGTTCCAAACGCTCCCAGGGCATTGTTCGCCGAATGAAACAAAATGCACGGGATCAGGGACTTTCCATGGTAAAAGATCAGCACCAGCACAAAGCCCACCAGAACGGCGAATACGATCTGGACCGCTGTCGAAAGCGGCGTCCGCCCGCTTCCGTTAAACAGATTGACGATATGGCCGATACCGAAGGTCAGCGAGGATACGATGATCGCTGTTTTCAGATTGTCCTTCTCCATAGCCCGGAACAGCAGGCCGCGGAAAATGACCTCTTCCAGAAAACCGACGCAGCACATGCTGATCACGTAACATACCGTTCCGGCAAGGCCGAGCCGCAGTCCGACCCCGTTCCAGAGAGAAGCCGAGGCGATGATGACCAGCGGAAGGTAATAAAGGAACTTTCTTGCGGGGAGCTCCGGTCTGCAAAAACCATACTTTTCGCCGAGGCCGTTCTTCCGGATCCAGAAGAACAGGACCAGAGACATCGCGATATGGAGCACGGCGGTCACGGATTTCGTGACCCCGGCGCTTTCCGACAACTGATCCGCCAGGCTGCTCAGGACCACGTAAGCGGCGATCCACAGAACGGCGAACATGATCTCACTCTTTTGATACAGTTTATTCATCAGATCCCTTCCTCTCCAATCCTTCCGCGACCGTGACCAGCGCCCTCCGGACCGCGTCCGGATCGTATTCCATCGCGTTGTTCGCGATCAGGCTGGCGTAGCCGTGCACGAGCGCCGCCAGCGGTTCAAAAAATGCGGCTGCGTCCTCCGGCGTCAGCGATTCCTCCTCGCTGACAGCCGCAAGAATGCCCGCGGTCTCCGGAGCCCGGACCAGGTCCTCCAGGCTGAGGCCGGAAAAACGGCCGGACTGAAAAAGGAACCTGAACAGATGCGGTTCCTCCTCCGCAAAGCGGATATAGCGCATCCCTATCTCCAGAAGATCTTCTCCGGCCAGAAGATACGCGCTGTGGAAGGCGTCTGTCTTCTGATAGACCAGGTCCTTCAGCACGCCGGTATCCGGAAACTGGTACATGACCGGCTGCGTGGAACAGCCCAGGAAAGACGCGAGGTTCCGCACCGTCAGCGCTTCATGCCCCTGTTCCCTGATCAGGCGGAACGCGCCCTCTATCATAGCTTCTTTCGTCGTCGTCGGTCTCTTTGGCATAGCAGCTACCTCTCAATATTATAACATGCGTTATTATATTTAAATCTCGCCGTAATGTCAAGCGGCGGGGCTCACGCCCCGCCGCCTTGTTTCGATAATCTTATAGTTTTTTGCAGGTGATATCGTCGAATTTCAGCCAGCCGTCTCCGAATGTCAGTTTTAGCAGGCCGCCCTTGCGGCCAAACGCATTCTCTCCGAGGGGATAGAGCCGGAAGCTCATCTCATCCCCGTCTTCGTCTATGGCCTTGGCGTGAAGTTCACCGTCCTTCAGAAAGACTTCGTCGACGATGAAGTCAGCATCTTCGGGATGCTCGTATTTGCCGCAGTAACTCTCCCACTTCGATTTGTCCGGGTCCTTGACCGCGAGATCCTCGATGGAGGCGATGGGTTTAGGCTCCTTATCCCTTACGATGTCTTCCATGCCGTCCCAGTAGCCCAGATACGCTCTGACGTCCCTGTAATCCCGGCAGCTGAGTATCACGAGGACCCTGTCCGCGTCGACGAAACGCTCGAACCAGGTGGCGACGCCCGGCATGCCGCCGCTGTGGCTGACGACGAGCCCAAGCTCCTCGTCACGGCCGACAGCCCAGCCGAAACCGTAGCCAAGCCCATC